>NZ_JARXHW010000002.1:0-213226 GCF_031127805.1 Thalassobacterium maritimum
GCGAGGTTCCTGATTCTTACTTTTATCTTTTTGCTGCTCTCGATTGCTGCGCAAGCGCGGTTGTTGGATTTAGATGCGCGTAACAATGCCTTGGGATCCGCTAATTCTTTTGGGCATGGACGAATCGTGCGTGTATTGGGTGAGCTTCCCATGGGTGGAGCGAGTTTTCCTATCAACTTGGTTTTTAATACCAATCCTGCCGACGCTCCCGGAGCTTTCGGGCCTTACTGGCGTATCCCTTTACTGGCATCGACCGTCGTCCAATATAAACAGTACAAACTTTATTGGGATGGTCCTCACGAGCGACGTCAATTCTTCTCGCTGGATCAAAGCGGTGATACGCGGCGTGGGGAAAAGGTGTTTGTCGAACGCGGGCAAGACTGGAAGGCGACCATCGGTCGCAGGGGGGAAGTCTTGATCGAAGCGCTCGGCGAGTCAGGCTATTCGTTTCTCTACGATGAGGGGGAGCTTAAAGAGTTTAAGCTGGGCGAATCCGCAGCACGATGCCGTGTGACCTACTCGGGGAGAGGGTATCCGCTCTACATCACAAACGCTGAAACCAATCGTCGGATTTTCGAGATTGAATACCGGGGCGCGACCGACCCTGAGCGTATTCTTCTCGGCGAGCAGCGCATCGAGGTAGAGATGGGCGATGGGGAGTTAACCGCGCCCGATGGCTCAACAAATTACCGGAATTACCGTGTCAATTTCCTGCGTAGCTTACGATTTGGTGAAAACAATACGGAGTATTTTTCATACAGTAAAGCAGACGCACGCAAGCGAGAAGTGTCCATTGTGGATGAAGCGGGCAAGAAGCTAACGAAGGCACTCGATCTCGCAGTAAATCGAATGGAGATTGCGGATGCCGAGAACGGAGGTGCAGATTCGGATAATTGGATCGAGTGGGAAGCTGGGAGTGGTTTTGTGACCGCAGATGCCGGTTCCACTTACTCCGTTAAAAACAACTCATGGGACCCGAATATTAATGAGGGCAATTGGGATGTCACCCCGGACGCGGTCGAAATGACACGGCTTCCCCTTGGTGGTGAAGAGCAACGCTGGTCTTATGTCTGGAATTCCGGGGTGCGGGTGTACACTGATTTGGCGACGGGTGAAGTGATTCGCCGCACTGTGATTAGCTCAAAAGGCCCCGCTAATGGAAAGTTGCGTAAGCGCGAAGTGCTCAAAGATGGCAAATGGGTGCTTGATCGTCAGAATTCATACGATCCGAAGGGGAGACCCATTCGTGCCGTGCATGGCGACTCGATGCGTATTTGGAGTTGGGAGGACACTCGTGATGGAAGCGAAGTGACGGAATACTTGAATGGCAGTCTCACTAGTTTAACTGCCTATGACCAAAATGGGATTTCGCACGATTTAATTTCAACAGATTCTGAAGGGAATATTTTCGAAATTTTTGATGACGGGCTTGTCATTAGAGTAAATAAAAATGGTAAAAATATATATGAATATGAAAAATAGCGTTATAAAAACAATAGTTCAACTCGGCTTGATTGTGGTACCTGTTATATCAGCAGTGGCTGCCGATTGCACCAGAAATACAACGCCGACAGGTGACTGCTGTGGCTGGCAAGTTACCGTACCATCACATGAAAAGAGTTTCATTCTGGAGTCGGAGTCCTGTGACTCCTGTAATAGTGGAATCTGCGTCTACAGGCTGTCAACCATGGAAGAAAGTTCCGCGAAGTTCCCTGAGGTCGATGTGACTTGGACTCCTCCCGCTAGCGATCCGAACTGCACATGCGATTCTGACGGAATATCTTGTGAAGGGACTGCGTGCGAAACCAAGACCGAATCTTCGCTAGTGCGGACATTTGAAAATTGTGGGTCTTCTTCTTAGGATTCGTGCTGCCTTCTCCGCTGAGAAGCGCATGATATTGTTTAATTCGCCTTGCCGCATTGGTATTCACATGCAGTCAACTGCTCACTCTGTATCTTAATAGCGATTTAGGGTGTTTTTTTGGTCTGACTAATATAAAAATAATTCTTATGAGACTGTTTATCCTATTCTTGATCCCTACCTTAGCTTACTGCCAGTCGTATGATAGCGCTAAAAAAATAATGTCTCCAGGTAGTCCAATGTATCAGTTTACTTGGGAGCTCTTGAAGCAAAATTCGGTTGAAACAGTTCGTTCTCGCGTTGTAGAAATTGACAATGAAAAGGTAGATGTTTTTGATTTGAAAGGCTTCGTGCAGACTAAGAACCTATTTATCTCCCATTCTTCTGGTTCTCTATCTGATTATAATCCTAGGGAAATGTCCTTAGGCTCGTCGGATAAGGTTACGTATCGCTATTACTGTCCTGATGGAGTTTTTCGCATGGATAACGGAAGTGGTCACGTCAAAGAGTATACCAGAGTTTTTTCCAGCTCTACTGATAATGCCGATCTTTTCGTTAAAGCTGTTGCTTATGATAAGTCTGACTATTTAAGTGATTTGAGAAATGTTTTTCTATTAAGATCCTCAGTTTATCAGGAACAGGCAGATCACCTGACTGCCGCAAGATACAGAGATGCTGCTCAAACGATGTTAAATGAGTTTAAGCAAATTCCTTTTTGTAAGTCTTCTAGTATGAGCCTTATGGGTTATGATGTAGATCTGAAACTGACTAAGCTGGGGCTCATTTCGTCATTGTCGATCGCGTCGGAAGATCGTGGGAAGCTAATTGAGATAACGAATCAATATGATACGCTCCAAGATTTTCCTGTTTTCGACATGTGGGATCCGCTTGACAGTATAGAGCTACGCAGGCGTTCTAGCGATAGTTTTGGTCTCGAGTTAACCAAAAACTCTGACGGCCAAATGAAGTTACACCCATCTGAAGTATGGAGCACTTACCTTTATAGTTTCGATGATTTTAACTTTTTAAATGATTTCGAAGTCGTTGCAATTAACGGTGAGTCGGTTAATCCTTTAACTCAGATAGATGATATCTCTGATGATATTTACCTTCAAGTCACATTCAGAAAAGGTGCCACATCGATTATTAGAAAGTTCAATCGAATATCTGCTCGTGAGGCTGAGATTTTAGAAATTTTGGAGTCAGTAAATTTTCCATCGTCTCATTTATTTTAATAGTGCTATTGTATGCTCAGCATGTTTGGTGGCGTGACGAGGAATAATGATTGGTTCATCTCTATTCGTCTGAGGCGGTGATGCTTTTTCGTTAGTGTCCGAAGATTAGGCAGGAATGGGGGCAGTCAGATCAATGGTGTCAAACGCGGGCGTGATTAAAAGCAGGAGGAGCCTTTGCGTTGGTTGGAGTCCCGCCTTTAGGCGGTCATTATCATGGGCTCATGCACGGTAGCCGCCTAAAGGCGGGACTCTGACAGGTGCATAACTGAACTAATTCCCCGCACTTTTAATCAAACCCGTCAAACGCAAAATATAAAGATTCTACGTGAACTACATTTCTAAATTTACCTTCATTGCAGGGCTGTTGTTCTTTTTTCTGATTCACTCGAGAGCTTTTGCGGCTGAAGAGATTTACGAACTCGTTGAGCCAACCAAGTTAGCTCGTTTCAGTGATATCACTTACTATGTTCGATTCCCACAAGGGCGTGGCTTTGAAGATCCGGGGCGAGCTTCTTCCCGAAAGGAAGTATCGGTCAGAGGGGTGCTCGCCTTAGTCACTTGGAGTACCGAACTAGAGGATGTACGGACTAATATCATGTCGGGAAAGCGTTTTCAAAACTATGTAAAGTTTGCCGATAAACACAACCTAGCTTTGATTACTTGGACGAATTTTAAGGGTTACAAGACGGGTGTGAGTGGTGATGTGATGGATGAGGATCGCCTAAAAGATTACGAAAAATCCTATCGGGAGCGAGCGCGCGAGTGGAAGAATGGTTATCGGCGTTTGTGCCGTCGTTTTTCTCTGCCGGAAAAGAACCTGATGATTTATGGGATCAGTGGAGGCGGTCAGATGTCACACCGCCTCGCGCTCCAAGAACCTGACTATTTCTTTGCAGTGCATATTCATGTCAATAGTAGCTACGACTCCATACGTAGAGATGGGGAGCAAATTCTTTGGTTGGTGACCACTGGCACGCGTGAGTATGGCTACCCCGCGGGTATTCGTTTCTATCGTGAGGCACTCTCGCGAGGTTACCATATGATTTTTCGAGCCGAGGAGAACCTTGGGCATGCGGGGAGCCCGGCGACGGAGCGCACCAGTTTGGCTTTTTTTGAGTATTGCATGAATTTCTTGCCCGATGCCAGTGACCCTGAATGGCGTCCGCCACCTGTGGATCAGTTTTACCTGATGAAGTATCCCACCTACATTGGGGATTATTTAAACAGTGAAGCATTCACTACGGCAGAGGCACCCAAATACATGGCACCCGAAGTGATGGTCGCGCTACCGAATAAAGCAATCGCGGAAGCCTGGGGCACAGTGTTGGATTTTAATCAGCCTGAAAAGAGTCAGCCTAGTGCTCCATTGCTGAATACGATTCGCTAGTATGGAGATTCACGCACATAGCATGAAGGATTGTGATCGCCGCGTAAAAAGACTTCGTCTCACGCGGCAGGGTTTAACTACGCTTCCGTTTTTATTGCACTACACCGTGACGATGAATTTACGCTTAACTTTGTCTCGGTCTTATTCTTCTGCAGTGTGCTGGTTTAAGCGTTCTTTAAGCGTGATTAAGCGGTGTGATTCTGTGCGTTTGATTGGTACAGATTACGTGGAAATAGAATCTATGACTTTTGACCGCTTAACTACGCTTAAACTACGCTTAACTTTGGCTCGGCTTTATTTTTATGCGTTGGGTTGGTTTAAGCGTTCCTTAAGCGTGATTAAGCGGTTGGAAAATTTACGTTTGATCGGTGCTAGGAATGTATTCCTTCAATATGTAGCGTTTCCATTCGACAGATTTCGGAGTGCTGAAGTTAATCAAATACCCGACTGCTCTCCTAGTGACATGCATGTAATTGAGCAGTTGTTGTTCATGTTCCGGAAGGATCGTTTTAACGGCTTTCAATTCGACAATAATAGAGTCATGCGTGATGAGGTCGGGGACGTATCGTTTTTTAAGCTCTCTACCTTTGTAGTAAACCTTCAAGGTTTGTTGCGCAGAAAAAGGAATGCCCCTGTCGCGAAGTTCCATCTCCAAGCTTTCTTGGTAAATCTCTTCACTCATTCCCGCACCCATTTCTTTATAAACTTCAAATGCTGCGCCCATCAGTGCGTAACCTTCATTACCAAGATATTCCGTATTTTTAGTCATAGCATGTATGGTGATTGTATTCTCTTTGCCATGCGATCTCATTTTAATTCAGTAATTTGGGGGCACCGCTTAAAAACGCTTAAATCACGCTTAACTTTGAGTTCCCTCACGTCGTGCTGGTTTAAGCGCAATTTAAGCGTGATTAAGCGGTTAGAAAATCCGTTCGATCGGTCAGTGCTTTGGTTCGGTGCCCTGAATTTAGACCGCCGCGTAAAAAGACTTCGTCTCACGCGGCAGGCTTTAAAAACGCTTAATTTTCGCTTAACTGCTCCAGCGTGGCCGATATCTGTGCCTATGATTACGTCTGTTTGGTTTAATCGGTTTAAAAATGCGTCAGCCTTGGTCTTACTCTTTGTCTCTGGTTTGCAGCCTGCAGCTGCGGCGGATGTTTACGAATTCACCGATCGTTCGGGGCGAAAGTTGGAAGCCATTATCGTTAAATTTAACGAGACTGAGGTGGATGTGCAGCGAGTCAGTGACAGACGTTCTTTTACTCTCGCACTAGAAGATTTAAGCGACGCGGATCAGCGTTATCTTAAAAAGGCTTATTCGAGTGTTGCTGCGGATGAGGCTGGGCAAGCTGACGCGCTCATCCCAGGAGAAGTGATCACCCTTGATTTTCCAGAACTCGGTTCGATGGCAAAGGGCAAATCTGCGCAATGTCAGTTGAGTGTGCCTAAGCACTACGATCCGCTTAGACCGACACCATTGCTTGTTTGGTTTTCAGGTGGTGCTGGCTCGCATTTAGTTCAGAGTGCTCAAGGTCTGGTAGATTTTGATGGATTTTTAGTACTGACCTTGCCTTACCCCGACGGTCGATTGCCTCGTTTAGCAGTGAATGCTGGTGAGGACGAGATCAATGCATTCTGGGATTTCCAAAAGCCTATGTTGGATAGAGTCATTGAACTGGTTCCTAACATCAGTGAAGAGATTCGGATTGCTGGCGGCTCTAGTAGTGGTGGTCATTTAGTGGGCTCTGCACTGGATCAAAAGTGGCGCGGTTTTTGTGATTACTTCACTGGGTATATTTTGCATGAGGGTGGGCATTGCCCAGAGATGAAATTTTCCGGCACACGAAGCAGTCACCACATTCTCGTCATCTATGGCGAGAAATCGACCTCTCGGGAGTGGCAGGATTTTTTTATGGAGCGTTTCGACCAAGCGCGTGGCCGCATAGAGTATATTGAAGTTCCAAACGCCGGTCATGGTCTCAATGGCGATGGGAAAGCGCTGATTCGTGAATGGATTCAAGCGAAATTTGGAAAGGATCTTGGTTAGCATGGATGGGCGATTACATATGAGTGAAGAGATTTACCGCTTAATCACGCTTAAATTGCGCTTAACTTTAATAGGTGCTAAAATGAGGGAAAGTTTGTCATTTGGTTCTGATTCTATCTCTTATTTAATTTTGGACTCTTTGGTTATATTTAAGCGGTCTGCAATAAGGATTCTGTGGAATGAGGGGCACCGCTTAAGGACACTTAAATCACGCTTAATTTTGAGTTTCCTTACGTTGTGTTTGTTTAAGCGCAATTTAAGCGTGATTAAGCGGTTAGAAACTCCGTGTTCTCTATGCCTAGCTCACTGATGGAATTTCTTTTCCCAGAATACCGCCTCGATTGGTTCGGGGCGGGGCCTTCGAGTCCGAATAAGACGGGTGCTTTGTTGGCGATTGTCTTCATTGCTGCTTGGTGGCCTGCGTTACGCTTTCGCTGGGGCTATTGGCTGAGTCTGCCAGTCGCGTTTGTGGCGGCGGGTATCTTATTGCAGACTGAATCGCGGGGAGCAATTATGAGTGCTGTTTTTGGGCTGCTGATTTTGGTTGTTGGGGGATTCTTAACTAAAACTAAAGTTGACCGCTTAAAGACGCTTAAAAAACGCTTAAAAAGTAATGCTTTTATGCTACGTGCACTGTCGCTCGTGGTTGCACTTTGTTTGCTGGTCTTTTATTCGCAGCAGCTTGGGGTCAATGATCGAATGACTGCGATGACTTCAGGTGAGGATGGTTCGACGAATGTGCGCTTCGCACTCTATTCGGCTGGTTTGCAAATGATCGCCGACGCGCCCTCGGGCTGGGGGCATGGGCAGGCTGGAAATGCTTATGGGCAATGGTATCAGGAGGTCGGTGACAGCCGATCGTATCTGTCTTTAGTTAATTCGCACCTTACTTGGATGGCGGATTATGGGATGTTGTTTCAGTTCGTCTACATCGCTGGATGGGTGTTGGTTCTTTTGCTTTGTTGGCCGTTGGGACCGATGCGTGATCGAGAAGACGCCATTGGCATGGCGTCGCTACAAGAGATTGAGTGGAGCGATGTCTCGATCGAGAGGTCCTCTGGGCGGACTGGCGCCTTATCGCTGAGGTTGATTGCTTTTGCGGCTTGGGTTGTGCTGGGGCTCTGTGGCGTCTTTAGCTCGGTGTTGACCTTGGTTTGGCTGTGGGTGATTCCTTGTTCGCTCTTACTGCTGTGCTTGTTTCAGCGTATACGTTCGAATGACTGGCCGTCGGTCAGGCAGGCGCAGATTGCTTGTCTTGTTCTGCTCCTTGGCTTCTTTGGCTTACAAGCTGTGGCGCATGCATTTGCCTGGGGGAATCAGATTGCCGTTGATCATGAATCGATCAAGCTGGGTGAAATGCCTGAAACGGTCGCTATTGTTCAACCCGATCGCCAAATCGTGGGCGACAAATTTGGTCATACGATACGTGAGTATTTAGAGGACACGGGTGGAATGACGGTGCTGCGTGACGACTCAGCGCAGGTGGACCTGAGCCAATTTGAAACATTGGTATTCTCTGGGAGCCTGCCGCAGATGGAGTTATCAGAGCGTACTGGCAGTATCGTGTGGCTGAATCCTCCAGCCAATGTTGACGACGCCACACTAGAAGTGCTTCGCGAGCGGCCCCTGACTATTGTTGTCGGAAGCCTCGGGGATTGGAGGCGTGTGCGGCTCTGGCAGTCGCTAGCTGATGAGAACCTGAAATGGGATTTAATCGAGCTAAGGGGCGTGGCTGATTTTATACCGAACTGGCCGAAGTATATGGAACCGTCCCACCTACGCCAAGGTTTCGGTGGGCAAGTAATGGACATGAATGAACGTGAATAAGCCAATGCGACCGATGGAAGAAAATTATGGATATGATCGTAGTCGGGTTGCTTTAGCGCCCAATTTAGCTTGGGCAACCGGCTACACGCATGAACAGGGCGCTAAAGCAACCCTGCTACGGTGTAAGCCTGTATCGTTTTGGTTTAAGCGTAGTTTTAGCGTGATTACCGTGTCCTCCGAAGCCTTTAGGCGTAGGGGGAAGCGGTCTGAGAAATTGGCAGTCGGAGGTGCTTTGTATGCGTAAATGCTCATATATTTCTAAGCTGTGTCTGCTGTTTCTGTTGCCGATTCCGTTCGCGGTGGTCAATGCATGGCTGAACCCGAGTGCGCCTTCGTGGAACCCGATGCAGTTGGGAGAGGGCGAAGTGGCGTTGGAGCATTTGTTGAACTGGGAGGATGATTATATTCTAGTTGATGCGCGGGCACCCGAGGCATACCAGGGGGCGCACATGCCGGAGGCTATCAATCTTTACTTGGGGCAGTTCGACGCGCAAATACTTCATTTTCTGGATGTTTGGTCGCCTGATCGCTCCATTATTGTCTATTGCGACAGTCGTCAGTGTGGCGCGAGCGAGGAAATGGCTACTCGCCTAAGGGAAGATTTTCAAATGGAACGAGTCTTTGTTCTTAAAGGTGGTTGGGAAAGCTGGCTTGAAGCGACTCAAGAGATCAAGTCGAGCCTAGGAGGTGCGCTATGATGGCAGCATGGGCTCAATACATCGTTCGGGTGATTCTAGCGGGACTGTTCATCTACGCAGGAACGATTAAATTTTTACAGCCAGACATCTTTCTCTTCGATATCGAGAGCTATCGGATGATGCCGTATGCATTGGCTTGGCTGGTGACGTTTTATCTACCTCCGCTGGAAATTCTTTGTGGGCTGGGTCTGCTGCTGCCAAAGTTCCGGAAGCCTTCGGGCTACCTGCTATTACTGCTGATGCTTGTTTTTATCATCGCGATTTCTGTCGCTTGGGCACGTGGATTGAATATTTCGTGTGGATGTTTTGGAACATCGGAAGAAGCGACCAATTATATCTGGCTAATTGTGCGTGATCTGCTTATTTCTGTTGCGTTGGTATTTGTGCTGCGCGCGAGGAGGCAGGGAGGAGTGTGTCCTAACGCATCATCTGAAGAGAGGCGTCCGGCGAGCGGACACGCTACGGGAGCTGCGGACGTTACCACTGTGACAGGCTCAGAGATTAAATTAAATGAAGCCTCTACTGAAAATTGAAAACTCATTAACCGACAATTGGAGAATCAAATACGAATATGAAAACTAACTCAAAATCTGGCAAGAGTCCCTTGCTCTGGATGGGCGTAGTCGCTGCGATTGCAGTGATGGCTTTGATCGGCATCGTTGCCTTGCGTAGTGTCGGGGGCGGCACACATGCTCCGCTGCCTGTGGCCGACTTCGCGCAAACTCCGAAAAACTTTTCGGGTAACCGCTACGAATTCGAAGGGCGCATTGATCGCCAGCTCGGATTTGAAGAGGGGGTAGGGCGCATTATCTTGACGCAAGCTGTCGATGATGAGTCACCCGTGCCGCTCTATGTTGCTGCGGAGCATGACAACTTTAGCCCGAACCCTGGGCAGGTCTATCGTTTCTCGCTCCGGGTTGACGGTGATGGAATCCTTAACGTTGAAGAATATGAAAAACTGTAAACTATTTCAGAACGTAGCGGTGTGCTTTAGCCACCGTATATCTTTAGGCGTAAGGAGCTTCGGAACGGTGGCTAAAGCACCCCTAGGGCATTTAACACACCGCTACGCTTGGCTACTGCTGGCGACTTCTGTCGTCACGCTGAGTGCGCAAGACTCCGAAACTCCAGTCGAAGCCACTCCATCGCCAGCATCCGCATCCGAACCTCGGCAGTCATCCCCATCGTCGAGAGATGACTCCGCCGGTGTGCAAAGCACTCTGGATTCATTCAATCTCGGGAGTGGCGCAATGGATTGGCGAGGCAAGCAATTCAATCTAGGGGATGCGGAAATGGCTCAGGCTCGATTTGAAAAATATCTGAACTCTCCGCCTTCGACATCAGAAGAGGACCTCACCTACGATACTTTGCTGACGGAAATCTCCCATCGATTGATCGGTAAAGGGGGCGGCACGGATAAGCAACGCGTGAGTGAAGCTTGGCGTATGCTTTACCGCGCGTCTGAGTTTCCGATGGATGCGGGGCTGAGTGAAATTCTTGCAGACCGGATTGTCAGTTTTTGGCAGACCAATAATAAAGTCGCCGCTCTTGGTTTACAAACCGAGCGTTTAGAGACGGATCGTCAGTACCGTGAATCGAAGATCCGTTCGATTGCGGATCAAGATCGTCACGAGTTTATTCGGCTTACGCGAGGTACTGGAAACCAAGATGCCGCTCCGCCTCCCTCTATGGATCATTTGAGTGAGCCAGAGAGGAAGCGGTTGGAACAGATCGAAGAAAAAATCGAAGAGAATGAAAGTTATGAAGCGACTTCTAGAATCACTCAGAAACTGGAGTATCAGAGCTTGATCGTGCAATTCTTCGTTCAGCGTCGATTTCAGCACGCATTAATCGCCAATGATTTCTATCGCTACATGTTTAATGCCGAAGACAATGCACTCGAAGGTGCGGATGCGTTGAAAGGGCAAGTCTTCGGAGACTTGGACGTGAAGATCACCACCTCAACACTGGATGCCCTTTCGAAAGAAGCTGTTTCCGACGTAGAAAGCAGTCTGGACACCATCAATTTCCTGCTGGAGCAAGGTGAAATTCACAATGCGACAAAGCGCCTGATGGAGGCATTTTATCTCGGCGAATATCTGCCTGTCATTAAACGTTACCCACTGGATAAGAAGCGCAAGATTGCTGGTTACATCCGTGACTTGACGAGCTTGGCCAGTTCCTTGGAAGTGAAGAGCTTTGACCGTGCCGAAAAGAAATTGGAAGAGATTGAAGGCTACGTCCAAGACTTTGACGGGGGCAAGGCGGACGCATTTATTCAGACTTCGAAGCAACTGAGTAATCTCGCCATACAGCGCGCACTTAGTGCTGCTTACGAGCAAGACCGCAGCGGCATCGAAGCAGGATTGGAAGAAGCCGTAAAATACTGGCCGACTAATCCTGGAATTCAGGAGTTCTCAAACAAACTGTTGGAAAAGACCGATATCAAAGACATGGCCGCGCTGGATTTTGACCGCTTCATCAAACAGGACGATTACAGGGCGATATTCAACGACCGCTTTCGCTTCGCGGCTGCGCTTGCCATGGATGAGGGGCGTAACGTGGAGTTTCTTGATATTATGAAGCGGATGGAAGTGATTGAATCAGCAATGGCTCAGGCTCAGGAGCTCTCACGGATACAAAATACCTTTGGAGCCTGGGAGGTCCTGGAGCGCGTCTATCGCGAATACCCCGAAGATCAGGAACTCAATCGCCTGCGTGGTGACTATGCCGTGAAAGCGGCTCAGTTCGCCTCCGTCATCGCCAAGGCCGAGCAAGCGCGCAAGAAGGAAGACTTCGGTCAAGCACTGTTCGCTTACCTGGAAGCCCAAAAGTTGTATCCCGCGAGCTTTTTTGTCGAGGAGGGCATTCAGGAATCCGTGGATGCTATTCTGGAGGATAGAAGTGATCTCTCAGGGAAGGACGTCGCGATTGAAGCGTCTGAGGCCGAAGTATAATTCAATTGTGCTGATGTTTTATATTTCGTTAGAGACAACCTAGCTATCGCTAACGCTCTGACTGGGACGTAATTACTCACGTTTTAATTTATCTTTGAATCAGATTATAAGTTTATGTCATTTGTAACCAACGCCATCAATCGGGCTGCAAGCCTTGCGCAAGGATGCGAAGAGCAAGTTGTTCTCGAATTCCTTATCTCAAATGCTGTGGGCAGTTCCAATGCACAACCTTGGAGATTAATCGAAGCTCATCTAAAAACGAAAGGTATTCTAATGAGTCAGCAGCGTTTTCAACAAGGTATTTTAAAACGTAATAGAGAGAACGATGTGTTTATCGGTTCCAATGATCACGGTGCCGCTAGAGGATACTTTTTAATCGATACCATCGAAGACGCGCGGAAAATGAAAGGCTGGTATCAAGATCGCATTAATTCCGAGCAAGCGAGGGTAGATAATCTGAGGATTCAGTCACTTTCGCATGGTTGGGTTATTTGAATAGGTTAGCGACTGGGATTTATCCCAGAATATTAGACTCCAGATAACTAGAAAATTTAAAAAAGTCGATTTAGGGATATCATAAAACGCCTGCCTTCTACCGAGTAGAGTGATGCATCGTATCCATCGGCAAAGGCACCGGCGGCGAAGGGAGGGGCTTCGTCGGTGACGTTCTCGATTCCGATAGTCAATGCGCTATCTTTGAGCATCCACGAGGAATCTGAACTCCAGGCGTATTGAGCGGCGAGGTCGAGCGAAGTCCAAGCGTCGATCTTCCGGCTTGTATTGTTGGAGGTGAATGAAGAATTGTCGTCGAGTGAGTGGATATAGTTGATTGTCGCGGCCACGGTCAGTTGCTGGTGTGCCCAAGTGAAGCGTGCGTAGCCCTTGTATTCAGGTATTGATCCGGGGCCACAGTCAATTGCTGGTGTGCCCAAGTGAAGCGTGCGTAGCCCTTGTATTCAGGTATTGATCCGGGGCCGGCGATGTTCTCGTTGGATGCTCGTGGGTCGACCAGGCGTCCTAGATAAGAGACGTAAGGGGAGTTGGATGTGGTCTTGATGTCGTAATTGAACACGTGGTTCACGCCCAACTCAGCCTTGAGTAAACCTGTTGTCGTGGGGTGGGTATAGCTGACTGTCAAGTCGATGCCGTCAGTCTTGACCTCTGCGGCATTGAACCAGTTTGCGTAAACCAGGATGAGCTTACCGTTGCCGTCGCGGAGGGCGCCTCCGGCGTTTTGATTCACGACGTCTTGCCCACTGTTGACGATGGAATCTTCGGTGCGGAGATGATAATAGTTCAGGTTCAGTTTCCAACCTCGACCTGGATGTGGCTGGTAGGCGAATCCGAGGTGGACGCTTTCCGATGTTTCGGGTTCTAGATCTGGGTTCCCGCTGATGAAGGTGTAGACACGTGTCGCTGCGGGCGTCTGTCCGGTCGGGTCGTCGTAAATATATGAGGCCAATTGATCGCCTCCATAGCTTTCGGTCAAAGTCGGCGCTCGGAAGGAGGTGCCATATGAGAGATAGAAACTGAGGGCGCTATTAGGTTCATAGAACAGGCTACTTTTATAAACAAAAGCTTCATACTGGTTGGCTGGTGCGCCGGCAGAGGTCGATTGGTCGTGGTAAGCTTCGTAGCGCCCGGACAATTGTAGATCGAGCGAGTGCGAGCCTTGCTGAACGAGCGGAATATTCGATTCTAGGTAGAGTGCGGCGACTTCACGCTCGGCCCCGAATGAAGCGGCCTGTATGCCGCCGAGGTTGTTGCCGCTTTCAAAGAGATCGTCAATGGCGACTTGGATCTCTTCGGATCGAAATTCCAAGCCGGTCGCGACATCAATCAGGCCGGCATCCAGTTCAAATGGGCTGCCGGCCAGCTTAATATCGTAGGTCCAGAACGTCTCATCAAACTCGTTGACGGGGTGGCGCTCGGCGGCTTGGAGCGCGGCTGCGTTGTCGTAGCCAGTGCCTGTCGCGAAGGCATTGGCAAAGGGGTTAAAGGAGCCATCGTTGATCGCGCTAATGACGGTGTCGCTGTCGGCGATCCCTGAATAATGGTCATCTTGCTCGGTTCGGATGTAGAGTAGGGCAGTTTCCCAATTCCATTCTTCGATATCGCCACGCAATCCGAGTAGTCCGCGAAAGGCGTCTTTTGCTTGTTTGTATTCCAGGTTACCGAGCTCGAAACTGCGGTAGTTGAGCTGCGACAGATTATTAGGGTCTATGTCGGCAGGGCGATAAGGGCTGTTTTTCGCCGCGTTCAGAATGCCGGGGTTGTAGGCGGAACTGGACCAAGGTGCTGGTGCGAGGCCGTTGTTGAATTGGGAGCGTGTGAAGAGTAGTTCGCTCCAGACTTCTATGGCGGGGTTGATTTGGTGGCTGATCTGCGCCATGACGTTTTTACGCTCTATCTCTGGGATTGATGGGGCGCTGGCGCTGAAATTGTAGAGATCTTCAGAGCTGTCGAATACGCGATAATCATTGATGCTGGCGGGGGCGCTGACTCCGTCTTTGAGGATATATTCCGTGCCTGCGTAGTTTATCCGCCCTGGGAACGTCGGACTACCTTGATTTTGCCCGCCTTGGGCACGCCGGTCGGCGTTATCTGATATGCCGCGGTCACGGGCATAGATCGCGTTGCGTTGATACCAGCTTCCGGCGAGAACGAAGTGCGTATGCTCTCCGATCGCCAGCACGGCGCCCGTTTATTAGCGTCAAAGTGGACAGGTTGCCTAAGCCGTGGATGTTGGCATCGGCGGAACCCGAGCCGCTGTTGCTTTCGTTCTCGTTATTTGCGAATCCAAATGAATAGGGCAGGTCGCGGATCGCCTGCGCTGGTGTGGGATCGCCCCAAAGCTCTAGCTCGCTCGAATCAACTGTCCTGTGTGGAATGGCCTGATTGTGGATATCCAAATGGCTGCCCGTGACAGTGAGCGTCGGGAGTTTCAGTATTCGTTCGTCCGTATCTACGGCGACAGCAAGGCTATTGGGAATGGCAATGTATAAGAGCGACAGGGGAGTGCGAAAAGCCATGGATCTAGGTCTAAATTCGTTTCAGAGCTAGATAGAAAGAGGTGAAGCGGGCATTAAGCAAACAGTTAATTTTAGCCAGTTAGCTTGATCGTTTTTCAGTGAATCTGGTCAAGCACTTCGTGAATGGCCGCTTTGATATCTGCTTCCGGAGCTGTTTGTTTGACTGCATTGGACAGCCGGTAGAGTTTGTCTGTTAATTCCACGTCTTTTCGGATGGATGTCAGCCCGATGAGCTTATGGATGATGTCTCGTAGCCTAGGGATGTCTTTACAGTTCCATGCTTGCTGAAGTTCTTGAAGCCCCTCTTTTACGCTTTGATTGTAATTGGTTTCGAGTTCCGCCATTACGGTTGAGTCTCCGTTGGCAATGTAGTCCAGCATGCTGGATGGTACATTTGATTCAAAAATACGATGATGACCTAGCAGGCAGATCAGTTTCGAGGGTTCAAGTGGTTTTTCCATGAAATGGTCGAATCCTGCATCAAGGCATTTTTGCTCCATTTCGGGGGTATTGTATGCGCTAAGCGCAATCAATTTTGGCGGATTTTTGGGTTGGTCCGCCAAATACTGTCGGACGAGGTCCAAACCAGTCAGTCCAGGCATGTTGACATCGAGTAGCGCAAGTTCGCATTGACACTCACTAAGATGTAGCAAGGCCTCTTGGCCATTGCTGACTGTATGGGCTTTCGCGCCCATCCTCTTGAGAATCTCCGAGTGGAGATAACGATTAAAGTCCAGATCGTCTGCGACAAGAGCGCTCTGTCCATCGAGTAGGTTGGGATTTGTATTTATGCGCGTTGAGGTGACTGCTGCATAGAGATCTAGCTCCAGCGAAATCTTGAGTAGGAAGCGTGCTCCCGTTGTGTAACTTGGGTCGAGACTAAGAGTGCCGCCCATTAGTTTCGCCATCTCCGAGGCGATGGCTAGTCCTAATCCTGTGCCAGGGATGCTACTCTCACCAGGAAGCGATAGGCGAGTGAACTCTTCGAATATGTATGAACGCTTATCCTCTGGAATACCTGGGCCAGTGTCTGTGACTTCGAATGTCGCTAAGACTGTGTCCTCATCTTTTTGATGGCTCAGTTTCAGGCTGACCGATCCCTTGTCCGTATATTTAAGAGCGTTCGATACCAGATTGGCCAGTATCTGTCTGAGCAGCACGGGGTCGCCTTTGCAATAGCAAGGGCGATCGGGGGTCTCGCTGAGCAGGCTTAAGCCCTTTGAGTCGGCCATACTGCGATGCATATCGACTACATCGTCGACTAGTTTGTAGACTTCAATGGTTTCAATTCGTGCGCGAAGCTTGCCGGATTCTAGGCTCGAATAATCCAGTGTTTGTCCCAGCAACTGGTGGAGGTGGCTAGTGCTGGTATATAAATGAGTTACTTCCTTGGATTTATTTCCGAGCTGTGATTCATTCTCGTGCATGAGGCGTACGATGCCTAAAATGCCATTGAGCGGATTCCGAATCTCATGGCTCATGCTGGCTAGAAAGTTCTGCTTTGTCCGGTAGGATTGCTCTAGCTCCAGCTTTTGGCTCTCAATTTTACATGTACGCTCGTTGATTAGTTCTTCTAGTTCCTCATTTCGCTGGGTCAGATGCTGATTTCGGAGTCTAATCAAATACCATACAGAGAACGCGAGCGTAACGCATCCGGCTGCGTAGGCGTAAGTTGTTCGATACCATGGCGGATGTATCAAGAAACCGAAACTGCTTATTGTGCCATTTCGCCCGAATTCATCGATCGCCCTGACCTCAAATCTGTAGTCGCCCTCATATAAGTTCGTGAAATCGCTGAAAGTTTCTTGGCTGATCTCAGACCACTTTTCGTTAAACCCAATCAGCCTTGTTTGGTAGCCATCAACCGCAATTGTGGATGGCGGGCTCGCGTATTCGATTCGCAGCGACTGTTGTGGATACTCCCATTCGTAGGACTCGTTAACCGAGCCTGCGCCTCCAAAGTATGTTTTTGATTTCGAGCGTTCACGGATTGTGGTGATGACAGTCGGCAACAGTTCAATCCGTGGCAGGGCGGAGAGGTCATAGCGTAATAGACTCTGGCTGCCTCCCACCCAAAGCACTTCAGTGCCGTCTGTCTCTTGGTGTAGGAGTGCTTCGACCTTCCCAGCCTGATTGAGCGAGGGTAAGTTCCATGATTCCCATCGGAGCTTGCCTTTCGCGTCTAGAATAAGTCTCCCGACTCGGTTTTTCTTTTTCCCTTGGCTGTTGTATGTTTCCAATCGCAATGCCCAGCCTGAGCCATCTGCAAGGGGGCAAGATTCTAGCCCATACGCGTCGGAACCTAGGTTGTTACCCAGTGCTGGGACGTAATGAAACATTTGCGTGTCATTGTCGTAGCAGTAGAGCCCTTGGTCGGATATGACGATCACTGTGTCTTGAATGCTCAGGCAATGGGCCCAGATGAATCCATCTGGTAGTCCGTGCTCAGCTCCTAGTGAATACAACACTTTCCATTCGCTATTGCTGGAGTATAGGTTCGGTGAATTGGCTATATACACTGATCCCTTAGAATCTGAAATCATCAATCTAGAGTCGGATAGCTCGATGAGAGAAGCCGCTCCGGAATTGAAGTTTTGGAGAGTATCCAGCATTTTCCAGCTCTCATTTATTTTCTTCCAGACACTGACTTTAGGAACGTCTGCTGTGTAGATTGAGTCAGGGGTTAGTTTACTCGGGAATATTGATGTGATTGCCCTGGCGCTTGGTGTTGAAGACTTGGAACTTTGGCTATTGAGGCTTCTTAGTGCGGATGTTGTGCCATAAACGATATCTTCATTCACGCGTTCGATGTCCCACAGTGATGCGGCCTCATCGAGCACTCTCAGTGCAGGCCATTGGTTTTGGATCTTACGCGGTATTGATTTTAATTCGTGTCCAGTTGTGTAATAGATTTGATTGCGAGCACTGAGGATGTCTTGAGTTCCCTCATTTACGAATGTGAGGAATCTGTTTTTAACTTGATATACTTTGTCGACTCCCACCACCCAGATGCTGCCATCGCGACTCTCGAAAGTTTTATAGATGGGCTTTGGGTTGACAGCGACTTGATTTGTGACTGCCCCCGTTTGATCTAGGATCTTAAGTCCTTGGGCAGCAGTTCCGATTGCAAGATCTCCATTTTTGAGCCTTATCGCGTGTGTGATTGTGGTTTGATGTATATCATACTGGCTTCGAGTCAGATGTTGATCCTTAAGCCAGAATAGGCCATTGGATACCGTAACGCATAGAAGTCCCCTTTCGGTATGATCGATGATATTTATTATGCCGGAGGCAATTTCGGGCGTGTCTGACACTATTAGTTCAAAATCATTTTCACTAAACCTGTATAGCCCTTTTCCACGGTCATGAATGTAGAGCTCATTGTCGTGCCAGCTTGGTAGAATTCGTCTCTCGTCTAGAAATGCCCAAGTCTTCCACTTTTCATTCTCCCATTGTAGAACATAATTTGATGTAATTAGAAAGATGCAGTCTCGGAAGTGTTTAATTTTCCAAAACGTGCCTAGGTTTCGATTTTCTGGCAGCGAACGTAGTGATTCAGTGAGATCGATGAATTGGTATGTGTTGTTATCCTCGGAGTCGTAGTAGCCGATGGAGCCGATGCCAGCGATCCAAATTCTATCCTTCGCATCAATAGTGGCGGACGTAATTAATGAGGCATAGCCAGTTGCGGGCATCCCGCTCCATTTTTCTCCATCGTATTTTAATAGTCCTGCTTCGTTGATTAGAAAGATTGTGCCTGAAGGAACTTGTAGGATATCGCTGGAAATTGAGCCGCCTCCGTGGTCATCGTTAGTGAATTCTTCGATGAATAGACTGGTTGTTTGAGCTTTTAATACTTGAAGGCAATGAATCGCGATCAGCGTAAGGATGATAATCCGCTTATAAAACTCACTATTCGAGACAGTTGTCATTTTTCGATTTGAAAATTAGGGTTACTTTTTGACTGTAGTCTAACTGGACTAGTGGTGTGGTTTGTTTATCTCAGATAATGAGGCATAAGTGCAGTGCTCTCACAATGAGGGTATAACTGAAAGGATTAAAACAATATGAAATCATTATTAAGCACTCTCTGTTTAAACTTGGGGCTAAGCAAGCTAGCAACACGTATGGACTCTGCGGTCAATCGTTCTGTTGAGCAAAAGTCTGTGAATGCGGCCATGCCGTCATGCATGCCTACCGTAGAAGGAGTGAGCGTCTAGATCTATTGAGGTAAAATCAGTGTCTGAGTCTAGACGTTTGCACGTGTAGGCTCAGACGCTTTATTATATTTGCCATTATGTTGAGTTTAGCCCCCATACGATACGCTCAGGTCATGCGAGCGCAGGGCGGTCCCATTGATCGTCTTGAGCACACTGTCGGTCAGATTTGGGGGAAGCCTCGGGTGCAGGCGGTGGCTTATCTTCGCGAAGAACTCGTGCCCATAGAATTTTCTCAGAATCGAGTGTCAGAGCAACCAGATGGAGCGGGAGCGCATGAAACGCAGCAAGTTGCCTGTCACATGGCGATTTCTGAGGCACTTGAACGGTGGGCGGTGTATCATTGTCGTGGTTCTGAGGCAGGCGATGTCGGAGGAATGGACCTAGACAGCAGTTCTAATGGGTTTGCGGCTTATCCTGGGCTATTCAAGCGTCAAGCACGTGCCGCCGCATTTCGTGAATCTATTGAGCGGCATTGCCTGATTTCTTGGTGGGAAGAATTGCTGGGGCATCGAAGTTTACCTGACCCTCTCGCTGGCGTGACTGCGATTAAACTAGAAAACCCCTTTAGCCGACATGAGGTGGCACTTCTTTGGACTGAAGTCGAAGGCCGATACGCCTACGCCTTCGGTGCCGGCAGCAACGAGTTGAATGCGATTCAACGTGCGCTTGTTGAGTTGGATCGAACGATACAACTGCTTCGAGTCTTGAGTCCTGAAAAGATGGCTGATCATCTATGCACGGGGGACGTCTTTGAACGTCGTATTGTCTTTTTTGCATCGGAGGCGGGCAGGCATCGCTTTATGAAGCGGCTCGCCTCGATGAGAAAAGTTGGAGCTCCTAAAATGAATTTACTGTTTGATGCCGCAGTCAATGGGCCCTGGGATCGATATGTAAGCGTTTGGCGGACAGTCATCGAAGCACCGAGCCGAGAGTATTTAAGTGACTCCGAGGACTATTTTTTTTGGTGAGCTGCTTTTTAGGCTGGAGGCCTGCTATTGTTAATGCTTGTTTGGGTTATGAATGCTTTGATTGTTGAAGATGAAGGGCTTACGCGGAACTTGTTGTCTGGTTTGCTCCGGCGCGAGTTTGATTTTGATGAAATTGTTCAGGCGGCAGATGGCGATGAGGCTTGGGAGCTCTTTTTAGGAGACGAATTTACGTTCATAATGATTGATTTGATCATACCGAAACTAGATGGATTGAGCCTTGCTCGTAAGATTTTAGAGCATGGCCGAGGGAAAAAGATTATTGTACTATCAAGTGAGTGTGACGACTACACAGTAAAAGAAGTGAGTCGAAGTGGGATTTTTGGCTATATAGATAAACCTGGCATGTCGGAATTCGTATTATTAGAGGCGATACGGACTGTGCTGCAGGGGCGAATCTATATGTCTGCAGCAGTTCGAAAAGTGATGGATCGAATTGCTGTGGATCCAGATGCCTATTATAAGGTCTTGTCAGATCGCGAGATGGTAGTGCTCCGTCTGTTGTCTAAGTGCGAGACAGACGAGTCCATTGCTCAAGAACTGGATATCAGTCCTTTCACAGTTCGTCGCCATCGACTAAATATTATGAATAAGTTAAATCTTAAGAGCGTGGCCCAACTTATACGGTACGCGCTTGATCAGGGTATCGTTAAGCATAAAAGCGGTCTGGGCTGGTCCTGATATGATAGAATCAGGGGGGGGCGCTGTGTGCGCAGTTGAAGTCGAGAGTGGGGAGCTCTTTCGTGGCGTCGCCGCTCGCGGCGGCCTTGGTGAAACGCATGCAAGTCTTTGAGGCCCGGCGTCCGCGAGCGGACACGCCATGTCTTTATTGTACCACTTCTAAGAATATATGATCTATAAGCTTGGCCTTTGCGTAGCCTCGAAACTTTGTTTCCATGCGTCGCCTTCGGCTATGCAGGACACAGTCGGGGGGCGATCGGCATCGACCCGGTTCCTAGAACCGAGGTTACAAAAGATATATTCGGACCAAACTTTTTTCGAATTGGTATAAGTAGACACAAAAAATCCCCAAATGCTTTTTTACGCGCAAATTTGGGGATTAATAAATGGCGGAGAAGGCGGGATTGCTTCGCCATCTTCGCTTCGCTGCGTCGAACCCGCGGCAGGTTCGACTCCTCGACTTCTCATCGCCCTTTTAGGCGACTGCGTCTTAAAAATGGCGGAGAAGGCGGGATTGGTGGCTGCGCCATCGCTTCGCGATCCTCCTTCGGAGGCCCCTTCTTCAGTCGCTGCGCTTCTTACGTCGAACAAGTTCTCATCCCTTATTCCGGCTAAGCCGGATAATTTGTTTTGCGGAGCAAAATGGCGGAGAAGGCGGGATTCGAACCCGCGGAACCCTTTTGAGGTTCACTTCTTTAGCAAAGAAGCGCTTTCGGCCACTCAGCCACTTCTCCTTACCAGACCGAGGAGACAATCTCCCCGCTGGCAGAGTTCAACCCTAAATTTCGATATTTTTCAATTTTTTATGCGGCCGCTGATTTAGGCTGTGCCCCCGGGGTTTTGGCGATCAGATAAATCAAAGTGTCTAGTCCGACTTGTGTGTAAAAAGATAATGAAGGAGCGCGGAAGCTGTTGAACTGCGCGCCCTATACAGATTGTAAAATGGAGACGACCAACGCTTGTTCGAAAATAAATGAAAAAAAGTAAAAAACTCAGTTGACGAGTTTAAAAAAGGTTCCCTTAATCCCGCCTTTCTCAACAGTGGCCGGATAGCTCAGTCGGTAGAGCAGAGGACTGAAAATCCTTGTGTCCCCAGTTCGATTCTGGGTCCGGCCACCATTGAGAGAATATTAAGTCGCCTCGCTTAATTGAGCGGCGACTTTTTAATTTTCAGCTCAAACCTCGTTTGAGTTCCATCTGCTCGGGTGGTGAAATTGGCAGACACGCCAGATTTAGGTTCTGGTGCCGTAAGGCGTGAGGGTTCAAGTCCCTCCCCGAGTAGTTTGATTGAAGCGCTCCGATTCGTTGGAGCGCTTTTTTTGTTTTTGTGTGCTAAGAATTCCGCGGGACTTGACCCTGCGGGTGGTCCGGTCAGCAAGCTGCCGGTCTTGTCGCTTCGCTCGGAACAAGTCCCTCCCCGAGTAGTTTGATTGAAGCGCTCCGATAACTCGGAGCGCTTTTTTTTTGGCGTGCTATGCTTGGCAGCAAGCTCGTGCCCGCGATCCTTGATCGAATGGGGGGAATGCGACAGGTGTAATCAGAGATGGAATAAAGTGGTGCGCGGCGGGTCTAGTCTGCGATAATACTGTTTTTGATCTGTTTATAATTATGTTGAAAGTGAATCGTGGTCCTTTGTTCGTCGCTGCGCCGAGTTGGCGGGTTGTTTTGGATGCTAAGCTGCTTGGCGAGTGGGCTTCTGTGCTATGAATACGGAGCATACGATTGCGCTGTGGCTCTTGGCCTTGGCCTATATGGGGATCATTTGGTGGAAGGCTCCTAAACAAGTCAGCGCATCTGGCTTCTTTAAAGGAAAGCATGCAGATGGCAAAGATCCCTCACTGGGCTTGCTGATCGCGAGTGCGGCGATTTCCTGGATCTTTGCTAAATCGATCGTCAACGCGGCCGACCTTTCGCAGGCCTTTGGCTTCTGGGGCGGTGTGGGTTATGGCGTTTATTACTTGAGCTTTGTGGTCGCAGGTATTGCGTTTTATCTGATTCGTACCCGCACTGCCTATACATCTTTGCCTGCTTTTTTACGCGGTAAATATGGCTTAGTGGGCATGCGCCTGTTTTTGTTGGCGGTGGGAATTCGGCTCTATAACGAAATTTGGTCCAACACCAAGGTGGTCGGCAGCTTTTTTGGTCCGGAAGGAGGGAGTCAATATTGGCTGGCGGTGCTGGTTTTTACGGTCTTTACCGTGATCTATACTTGGCGCGGCGGCCTGCGCTCCAGTCTGCTGACCGATGCATTTCAAATGGTGTTCGCTGGGCTGTTACTGGCGATCACGCTCTTTGTGATTTCACCGCCTCTGATTCGGGAATGGCCACAGGCGACACCGGATATGACAGGCTCGGCTTTGACCTTTGCTTTGTTAGCTTTCTTGCAGATCTTTAGCTATCCCTTTCACGATCCGGTCATGACGGATCGCGCCTTTATTACGAGTCCGCGGACGATGTTGAAGGGCTTCATTGCCGCAGGACTGCTGAGCGGCGCTTTTATCGTGTTGTTCAGTCTGGTCGGGCTCTACGCTCGTTTGCAAGGGGAGGGCAGTGGGCCCGCCGTCTTGAGTGTTTCGGCTGCGCTGGGCTTGCCGATGTTGCTGATTTTTAATGTGATGATGCTGACCAGTGCGGGCTCCACTTTAGACTCCACTTTTTCCAGTGCGGGCAAGCTCAGTATTTTGGACTGGAAGTCGCGCCAAGCGATCGCGCCGAACAGTGTTCGACGCGCGCGTGGAGTCATCGTGGCGCTGGCGATTTTGGGCAATTTGCCACTACTTACAATTTACATGGGCGATCAAATTGGCCCTGCGGTGATTGCAGCCACGACCATTAGCGGCACCATGGTGATGGGCTTGGCGCCGATTATCTTGCTCAGTTTTCTACCTACCAGTGCTTTGAATTTTCATTTAGCCTTTTGGCCGGGCTTGCTTCTTGGCGGACTGCTTGCTTTTACGCCTAGCATTTTTCCTGCATGGGTGGCGGTTGGCTCTGGCAAATATGCCTTGGCCACGGGCGTGAATCTTTATGGTTTGGGGCTCTGCACGGCAGGCTTTCTGATCGGCAGTGGCGTGAATCTTTACAAAAAAAAGAGCCCTGAAACTACGTGAATGACGTAGTCTCAGGGCTCTGGATTCGGAAGTCCGGCGGTCGCTTTGCTTAATTAAGCTGCCTGTAAGCGAAAGAGGCGCCGGACCCCCTTGGTGAATCGGACTAGGGTCTCAACTTTCATGCCCCAGATGCGCGAGCTGTTGGCGCTGTGAATGCGTGATTCCAAAAAGTCGACCATCGCATGGTGGCCAAACATTGCAGCGAACATGACGGGTGTGCGACCTCCGCCCTGATCGGCATTGGCATCTGCGCCCAGATCGACTAACAACTTGGCAACTTCCAAGTGCCCCTTGAAGGCGACTCCGGCGAGCGGTGTTTGCTGGCGATCGTTGCGTGCATCGGGATCGGCGCCGGCGGCTACCAACATACGCACGGTCTGTAGTTCGCCATGATAAGCCGCTAACATCAGTAAGCTATTTCCTTTTTCATCTTTCAATTCCACAGGCAAGCCAGCTTGCACCATGGGAGTCAGTGTATCCAGATCTCCATTGCGGGCGGCATCGAGGGCAATCTGTTGCAATTCGGCATAGCGGTTTTCTTCAGTTTCGGTAATCATAGGAATGTTGCTTAAATGTTTTTATATTGAGTGTGGCAGCCCAGATTGAATGGCTGGGTCTTAGGCTTGTAACGCGGCTCGCACGCCATCGCCATAGGCGGGGTCGGCTTGGTCGAAGTGCGCCAATTGACGCTCTACGATGTGCTGCGGCACGCCTTGCATGGCAGCGGCGATGTTATTGAAGAGTTGCTGCTGTTGATCCTCGCTCATCAGGCGAAACAAGTCGCCGGCTTGGCTGTAATCATCGTTGCCCTCGCGATGATTGTAGCGATCGGCGTCGCCCGAGATCTTGAGTGGTGGTTCGGCGAAACGTGCATCTTCGGTGGCGCCGCCCATTGAGTTGGGCTCGTAATATGCGTCGCTACTGGAGGGCGTCGCCGCATTCATCGAGCCGTCCATGTGGTAGGTGTTGACGGGCGACTTGGGACGATTGACCGGAAGGGATTCATACCAGGTGCCGACGCGATAGCGGTGGGCATCGGCGTAGGAGAAGATGCGAGCCTGCAACATTTTGTCGGGCGAGAAGCTGATGCCAGGCACGATGTTGGAAGGCGAGAAGGCGGCCTGCTCAATTTCCTGGAAGTAATTTTCCGGGTTACGGTTGAGCTCCAAGGTGCCGACATCAATCAAAGGGTAGTCCGCGTGCGGCCATACTTTGGTCAAGTCGAAGGGATTGATCGAGTAGTGCTCCGCATCGGCCTCGGGCATGACTTGGATCTTGAAGTCCCACTGAGGGAAGTCGCCTGCTTCGATCGCTTCGTAGAGATCTTTCTGTGAAGACTCACGATCCTCGCCGATCAGTTTGGCGGCCTCCTCGTTAGTCATAGTCTGAATGCCTTGGCGTGTCTTGAAGTGGAACTTCACCCAAAAGCGCTCGTTCTTGGCATTGATGAAACTATAGGTGTGTGAGCCATAGCCATTGGTATGGCGGTAGCTCTTGGGTAAGCCGCGGTCCGACATTAAGATGGTGACTTGGTGCAAGCTTTCGGGGCTCAAGGACCAGAAGTCCCACATCGCAGTGGCGCTACGCATATTAGTCTTTGGGTGGCGCTTTTGAGTGTGGATGAAATCCGGGAATTTGAGCGGATCGCGGACAAAGAACACCGGAGTGTTGTTGCCGACCATGTCCCAGTTGCCCTCGTCGGTGTAGAACTTCAAGGCCCAGCCACGCACGTCGCGCTCGGCGTCGGCCGCACCACGCTCGCCTGCCACAGTGGAGAAGCGTAACAAGCAATCCGTTGCTTTGCCGATCTCTGAGAATACGGCTGCTTTCGAGTATTGGGTGATATCGTGCGTGATGGTCAATTTGCCAAAGGCGCCGGAGCCCTTGGCGTGCACGACACGCTCCGGGATGCGCTCGCGATTCTGGTGCGCCAATTTTTCCAACAGCTGATAGTCCTGCATCAAAACAGGGCCGCGGGCGCCAGCTGTCATCGAGTTTTGATTATCAGCGATCGGATTGCCCGCTGTGGTGGTCATTTGCTTGTGTGTGTGATTCATAGATTCGTGGGTTGGTGTGATTATTGATTAACAAGAATCTGTAAGCTTTTTTGGTATAGGTAAAACATTTTGTAATAATACTGAATATAGGAATTGCCTATGGGGTGAGTGTCTATTTTTTTTCGAATACATGGATTTACGACAACTGCGCTATTTTACGGAGACCGCTGAGGCAGGCTCGATGACTGCGGCGGCTAAACGCTGTCAGATCAGTCAGCCTTCCTTGAGTCAGCAAATCATGTCTTTGGAGGAGGAGATCGGGGAGCAATTGATGGAGCGGCGTCCGCGCGGCATCGAACTCACCGCAGCGGGGGAGTTATTGTTACGACATGCCAAGCGACTCTTGCGCGAGGAATCGGTCTTGCGGGAGCAATTGCGCGCGCGCAGTGAATTACAGCGGGGCAAGATACATTTCGGAATCATCCCGACCTTGGCGCCTTATCTTTTGCCTCGGCTGTTCACCACCTTCCAGCGTGAGTATCCGAGCATCGAAATTGAATTCATCGAAGACCGCACCTCATCACTCATTCAGGAAGTTGTGGCGGGGCGTATCGAGTTCGCGATTTTGAGTGATGTGCCTGAGCAGGATTTGAATAAATACTCCTTGCAGGTCGATGAGCTCTTTCAAGAAACACTACTCTTGGCCGTGCCCGAGGGGCATCCACTCGCGCAGCAAAGCGCAGCGCCCACGGCTGAATGCTTGCCCGCCGAGGAGTTGATCCATCTGAAGGATGGCCATTGCTTGCGCGATCAAGTGCTGCAGGCCTGCGGGCTTCGCCGCTGTGATTCACGTTTGCAATGCGATCAGTTGGAAACCGCGATCGCCATGGTGGCGGCCAATCTAGGCGTGGCCGTGGTGCCACAATTAGCCGTGGAGGGGCGCAGCGTTCCGAATGTGAGCTTTCGCGCCTTTGCCAGCCCGGTGCCTCAGCGTCAGATCTATCGGCTCCAGCGCAGTGGCACGCATCTGACCAAGGCAGCGCAGAAATTGCTCGAAGCGAGTTTGTTCCAGTGATCGCTCCGGCTGGTAACTATATTTCTGCGTCTGTTTGAATCATTCGCTGCTAGTCTCGAAGTATTTGTGAATCTTTTGAGAGGCTTCATCTTCGTCTTCGCCGTTCACTTCTATTGTGAGTGTGGTGCCTACGCTCGCGCATAGCATCAGTATGGACAGGATGTTCTTTATGTTCGCGATTTTGTTGCCCGATTTGATGATAATCGAGGACTTCGCTTGTTGACCGAGATGGACTAGATCGGTGGCAGGCCGGAGGTGGAGGCCTTGTTCCCAAGGAACGGTGACTTCGGATTGTTTCATGTTGTATTAGTCTGCAGAATCGCGTTCTTGTTCAATTTTCCAGTGAATTGAAAATCACTTTCTGATCCCTCATTTGTATGCATTTAAAAATGATGAAATCTATTTGTACCACGGCTGCGATATTTGCGATGACTTGGCTGCTGAGTGGCTGTCAGGCGCGCTACGGAATCAAAAGTCACCGTGTGGTGGAGGCCGATTTGATGGGAGCGTTGCAGTTTCCAACCGTCACGATGGAAGTGGGGGATGTGATACGTGCCACGACGCCCGCTAAACGGCCGATGTTTGGTGGTTATTGGCTGGGCGTGTACGTGGAGCAATCCGAGGTTGCACGCCACCGACCACGTGAGGATTCTTTTCTGCGAGGTACGGACATCGAAGCCATCTCGCCAGGCCGCAGCAAAGCGTATTATTTAAGTGCGGTGCATTTGCTGGTAGAGCCAGTGGAGATCAATGAATGGGAGGGCAACAACTGGTTTTGGATCGAGGTGCTGCCACTGCAAGAGTGAGTGGAGAGATCCGCCAAGGATAATTCCTTGGCGGATTTTCCTTGGCAAGCTAGGCAATTGTGGCGGGATCTACGGTGCTGCGCTTAGCTTCCTTGGGCGCGAGTGCGTTGATCTTTGCGATCTGTTCGTCGCTTAGTTCGAAGTCAAAGAGTTCGAGGTTTTGTGCCATGCGTTGCGGGTTGGAGCTCTTGGGGAGCACGACACGGCCGCATTGCAGTTGCCAGCGTAAGATGACTTGCCCGGTGGAGCGTCCGGTCTGTTGGGCGATCTCGCTGATGACTGGATCTTTGAGAATGCCATAGGCTCCGGAGGCGAAGGGCGCATAGGCCTCCACCAAGATGCCCTGGGACTGACAGTAGGCTTCCAGTTCCGGGTCTTGGCAATAAGGGTGAAGTTCAAACTGGTTGACCGCAGGCACGGTACGGCCTGCGGAGATCAAGTCTTCGATGTGGTTGGCAGTAAAGTTACATACGCCGATTGCATGTGCGTCGCCGCGTTTGTTGAGTGATTCGAAAACCTCCCAAATGGCGAGCCGTGCTTCGCGGCCAAAGCCTTTGTCCTTATTTACAAAATCGCCTGGCCAGTGCATCAACAATAGGTCGACGTAGCCCATGCCGAGCTTATCTTTCGATGCTTCAAAATCGTCCATTACCCGCTGTTGGATGTCTTCGACGGAGGTCCAGTTCCAAGTCAGGCGATGCGAGATCGCGACATGGGGTGGTGCGGCCGGGTGGGCAAGTTTGGTGGTGATAAATAAGTCTTCGCGTTGCAGCTTTCCTTCGCTCAGAGAGCGTCCGACGATGTCGCCCACGTGGCGTTCGGTGGCGTAGCAGTGCGCTGTGTCCAAGTGTTGGTAGCCGGCTTTCAAAGCTTCGGTGACTCCATGCCATGCGAGTTCCGGGCGAAAGCCTTGCATCTCCGTTTCGTCTGTCCAGTTGCCAAAGGCACAGCCAAATCCTACTGCAGGGATCTTTTTACCAGTGTTGAGTGTGAAATAAGGTTCAGTCATGCTGCAGCTTAGATGCAATGTGATCAAATGCAAGTGGGGCCGAGAGAGATTTTTGGGCTAGGTCAGGGAGGGGGGCGCAGGTTTATGACAAAAGTGTCATGTAACTTTATGGTATATCGCACGATCTATTTCCTAACAGCCGCCATTCAGGCGCTGCGCAATATAGAAGTAAAATATTATGAAATACCCAACAGTAAATAAAGCATTCCTCTTGAGTCTCACTATGGTTCCTTTGTGTGCGATGAGTCTTTCAGCGAAACCACATAGCCCTTCGAAACACTCGCATGCGCCTGCTCGCGGGCCGAGCATCGGTGCGTATGTCGGCATACAAGCACCTAAAGGATCTGTGGAGATTCGGGTCGGCAATTTCAGCTTTCGCTATAATAATGGGACATTTTATAAGCACACTAAGCATGGCTATGTGGTCACTAAGGCACCTCGCGGTGCGATCATCCATACATTGCCACCAGGCTGTTCGCGCGTAGTGGTGGGTGGGTATGTGTATTATTCTAGTAATAATGTCTATTACCGACAAGCACCTAACGGCTATATCGTAGTGGAAGAGCCGGTGCTTGTGAGCTCGGGGTCTACAGTTGTGAACACGCCGGTGGTTGTCAGTGAGCCCGTTCTTTCTGAATTATCAGTCTGGCAAGGCGAGCAGGAACTGTTGGTGCGGGATGGTCAGTTCTTTAAGAACACGGCTGAGGGGCTCGTTTGGGTCGAGCAGCCAGTGGGGGCCTTGACTCGAAGCCTGCCTGAAGATGCTACTTCAATTTGGTATCGAGATATTGAATACTTTGATGTCGATGGAATCCTCTTTCGTAAGACGCCCAATGGGTATAAGGTGGTGGATTCGCCTTGGGAGGCTGCTTCGTAGGGGCTTTGCGTAATGGATTTGCTTGCGGCTTCGCGTTAGTCGTGAGTTTTACCTTGATCACGTTATTTATTTCTAATAAATAACGTGATCAATGGACTTTTGGAGAATAGGTAATTTTGCACTGTTTACATTGCTGTTGTCGCTACTCTCGGTGAGTGCGACGCAGTATACGCTAACAGATCCTAAGGGGCGAAGTATTGACGTCGTTTTACTCGCGAAGACGGATCGTTCTGTGTCTGTGATGCGTTCGGATGGTCAGACATTCGAGATTGGCTATGATTTGCTTTCTAGCGGTGACCGAGAATTTATATCACAGTGGGAGCCGCCGGAGCTGCCTCTGGCAGAGTCTGCAGTCGATGCAGTCGTGATTATTCAGACAGAAAAGAGCACCGGGACAGGCTTTTTCGCACATGATGCAGGAAATACCTACCTTTACACAAATCAGCATGTGATTGCTGATATTGAGAATGTGAAGGCTATAGACTCTAGGGGGAAACATATTGAATTAGGCGTTTTTCAAATATCCAACAGTAAAGATATCGCTCGTTTCGAGGTGAGCCGGCGGCCCGCCTTGGTGATTACGGATCGTGCGGATCCGCATGCGGAGGTTACAGTGCTGGGAAATAGTGAGGGCGCTGGTGTGATTACCAGCGGCCTTGGGAGGATTCAGGGAATTGGGCCGTCCGAAATCGAAGTTGATTGTGATTTTGTGCCTGGCAATAGTGGTGGCCCTGTGATCGATTCTGAAAATAGTGTGATCGGCGTCGCGACATATATTTCCGCTGGGGATGACGCTCCTGATTGGGTCACTAAAGATACGCGTTATGCCAAGGCTCGGCGATTTACAATCAGACCTTCGCGTATTGAGGATTGGCGGGAGATATCGCGTGAGGCTTATGCGAGGCAGGTGCACGATCTTGAGTATGCGATCGATCTGTTCAATCAAGTTTATTGGACTTATCTGATGCTGGACGAAGGGGCGGGTTATTTGTCAACAATACCAGATCATTGGCATCGTGATATTTTACAGATATTACGTAATCATAATTCCCGTCAAAGACGTCCGGATGCGACGCGAACCTACTATTATGAAAATGGTTTCTTGAATACTAGTACCAAAAGTCACGCAGGCAAAAAGGAAGCTTCTCGCCGCACCAATTTACGGGCATTGATGCGGGTGATTGAGGATGAATTTGGTGATTTATATAACCTGAAGAATCGGCAATTGGATGTCGGGTATCTGTTGCAGAACAAGTATGAAAGTGCGGCCGTGCTTGAGGGCTGGTTGAAGTCGCTTAGAAAGCAGATTCAAAATGAGATCGGTATGAGTCAGCGCTCATTTTAGTGGTGCTCCCAGTTCGTTCACGACTCTAGCGCTTGCAGAAACTGGCGAACGAGCTGTGCGCTCGCTTCGGGCGCTTCGAGATGTGGCGCGTGGCCTGCGCCCTCGATGATCCGATGCTGCCAAGGCAGGTCGAGTGGGGGCGCACTTAAGGATCGCATACGCTGGGCGATGGCGGAGTATTTGCTGTCTTGTTGACCAGTGATTAGTAAAATGGGCATCTTCAAGCGGCTGATGTGAGGCCAGAGATTCATGACTGCGCCTTGGCCGAATTGGCGTAGGCTATTGGCCAAACCGATTGCGCTATGTTGGCGGCGGCTTGCTTGCATGGCATTGCGCCATTCGCTGGAAATGTTCTGCTGACTACGAATCATGGGCGTGTTTTGCCAAAATTCTAAAAATGCGGGCACGCCCTGAGTTTCGATGGCGTCAGCCAGGTCGTTATCTGCGCAGCGGCGCTGGCTGCGTTCCCTTTCGTTTTCGATGCCGGGGTTGGGGCTGATGAGTATCAGTGCATCCCATGCCTGCGGATCTTGGCAGGCGTGAAGCAGGGCAGCGCGTGCACCCATGGAATAGCCGAGCAAAAGCTTTTTGGCTGTGCCCACGGGGGCGCCGAGCGAGGGGATTTGCTGCTGAATGTAGGCGGCGGTCGCTTGGGGGCTGCAGTCGAGTGGCTGCTCATTGCCGTGGCCAGGCAGATCGGGGCATCGCCATTCGCCACCGCATAGTTTCGCGAAGGGGGCGAAGTCGCTGCCACGACCGGTAAAGCCGTGAAGTGCTAGAATTTGCATTTGAATGGAGTGGAGCGTGGGAAGTGGAGAGTCGGGAGGCAAGCATGGCTTGTTCCATCGATTAGACACAAAAAAAGACGGCTCTTTGCGAGCCGTCTAGTATTTCAGTTAAAAATCTGACTTCGGATTTTTGCCCTCCGTCTTCTGGACTACTCGCTGACTGTCGCAGAGATAATCTTTTGATCTTCGACTGGACGATCGCCTGCGCCTTTTTTGACTTTTTCTAATTTCTCAACGACATCCATGCCTTCCACCACTTCACCGAAGATGGTGTGATTCATGTGGAGCCAAGGTGTGGCTGCGGTTGTGATAAAGAATTGGCTGCCGTTGGTGCCGGGGCCTGCGTTGGCCATGGCCAAAATACCAGGCTTGTCAAAAGTGAGGTCGCGTGCGCACTCATCTTCGAAGTTTTTGCCCCAGATGGACTCGCCGCCGCGGCCAGTGCCTGTGGGGTCGCCGCCTTGGATCATGAATTGCTCGATGATGCGGTGGAAGATGACTCCGTTGTAGTAGCCGTTCTTACAGTGAGTGGTGAAGTTTTCGCAGGTCTTGGGAGCGACGTCGGCGAAAAGTTCGAATGTGATAGAACCTTGTGTGGTTTCGAGTGTGACTTTCATAGTATTGTGGTTTTGATTGAGATTATTGGGAGCGCGCGTGGCGGTTTTATTGTGCGTTGAGGGAACTGATCGTCTCGACGACGAAGTGCTCTAGGCTGGCTTGTGGCGCTTCGAAGGCAATCGGAAGTTTGAGTTCTTCGAGTGTTTTGGTGGTGAGTGGACCGATGCTGCCGAAGGCAGGCTTACGGGCGCCGGGTTCGAGTGTGAGGGCTGCGTGTTGCTCAACGAAGGACTTAACTGTGGAAGAACTGGTGAATAAGACCGCGTCGGCGCCTTCCTTGCGGAAGCGTTCGGCGGCAGGATTTTGGCTTAGGTCGGTTTTAGTTGTCTTGTAGAGCGGGAGTGTATCGACGATGGCACGGCCTTCGTCGGACTCTAGGCGCTTGACTAGGTTATCGCGGTTTTGGTTGCCAGTAATTACCAATATTTGTACGCTTTCGATCCCTTCATTTTCGATCAATTCGTCAGCCAGTGCGTCGGCATTTGCCTTCTGTGGGACCAGATCTACTTTGAGTTTGTGCTTTTTCACTTCACGTGCGGTGGCGGCGCCGACTGCTGCGATGCGCATCGGCCCGAGGCAACGAATGTCATCGTAGGCCTTATAAAATAGTTCGAAGAAATTCTTCACGCCATTGGCACTGGTGAAGATAATCCACTCATACACCGCGATGCCGGCAAAAATTTCGCTCAGTCGTTGCGGATCGAAATGTTGTTCCACGGAGATGAAGGGCAGTTCGATGACTTCGGCACCCTGGTCGCTTAGGATCTGGCTGAGTTGCCCCGCTTGTTCACGGGCACGTGTGACGACGATACGCTTGCCAAAGAGGGGGCGACCTTCGAACCATTCAGTCTTTGAGCGTTGGGCGACGACTTGTCCGATGATGATCATGGCGGGCGTGCCGATGCCGGATTGCTCGATATCTTCAAGAATACTGTCGATCGTGCCAAAGACAGACTTCTGGCGGCTGAGTGTGGCCCATTGAATGATGCCTACGGGCATATCACCCGACATGCCGCCAGCTTTGAGCTCTTTGATGATGCGCGGTAGTTGGCCCACGCCCATGTAGAGGCAAAGTGTGCCATTGGTTTGGCCATACAGTTTAAAATCAATGCTGAGGCTGTGCTTTTCGGGGTTCTCGTGTCCGGTGAGAAAAGTGATCGAAGAGCTGTAGTCGCGGTGGGAGAGGGGGATGCCTGCGTAAGCGGCGGCGGCGAGTGCGGCGGTCACACCGGGGACGATTTCGAAAGGAATCTTGTCGATTTGTAGTTCGCTGGCTTCTTCGCCCCCGCGCCCAAAGACAAAGGGGTCGCCGCCTTTGAGGCGTACGACTTGTAGGCCCTTGTTGGCACGGTCGACTAAGATCTCTTCGATTTCATCTTGTGGGATCGAGTGCATACCAGAGCGTTTGCCGACGTAGATTTTCTCTGCGTCTGTGCGGGCCCAATCCAGCAATTTTGGATTGGCGAGATAGTCGTAAACGATGACGTCTGCGAGCTCGATGAGTTCACGTGCGCGAACGGTGACTAGGCCAGGGTCGCCTGGACCTGCGCCGATGAGATATACTTTTCCTTGTTGAGACATGCTACGAAAATTAGAAATTGGGAATTAGGAATTGGGATCGGCTGCTTTAGCTGCCGCGTGGCTCTGAAAAAAAAGGAGGCGACTTAGCTGCTTGCAAGCAAGCAGGCTATAATTCGCTAGAGTTTGAGTGCCAGCATGATCGCATCCAGATCAGGCTCGATTTGATCCATTGTTTCGAGTTGGATTTCGAAATTCTGGTGCCCGACTTCGGGGTGATAGACGCGGAACAAGCCAGGCTTGTAATAGGCTCCGACTGGTATTTGGCAGCCGCTGCCGAGGCGTTTTAGGAAAGCTTTTTCGAAGGTGACGGCCAGTTTGGTCTGTGGGCAGAAGAGCTCTTGATAGTCGGCTAGGTCTTCGCTGCGACATTGCACGGCGATTGCGGCTTGGCCCGGTGCGGGTACCACCTGGTGCACGGGGAGTTCAATGAAATTTAATCCTTCGTGGGCCTCGATGGAGAGGCGATCCAGTCCGGCGGCTGCAAGTAGGCTGGCTTCGCATTCGCCGGCGGCGATTTTGCGTAAGCGGGTGCCGACATTGCCGCGTATAGTCGTCCATTCTGCGGATGGAAAGAGTTTGCCGATTTGCGCTCGGCGGCGCGGGCTGCTGGTGGCGATGCTGCGCGGAATCGGGCAGTCTTTGCGATGCACCAGCACGTCATTGACACGTGCGCGCGGTAAGTAGCCGGCGATGGCGAGCCCGTCGGGGCAGGTGGTGGGCATGTCCTTGGCGCTATGGATGGCTAGCCGTGCACGCTCGTTGAGTAGGGCGTCTTCCAGTTCTTTAGTAAAGAGGCCAATGCCGCCGCGTTTCTCTAACGACCAATTCAGGCGTTCGTCGACCTTAGTGGTCAGCTCTAGATTGGCAAATGACTGCGTGGGCAGTTGTTCCGCTAGGCGGGCACGTACCATTTCCGTTTGTTTGAGGGCAAGCGGACTTTTGCGAGTGGCGATGAGAATTGGATCGGACATTGTTTGAAGACGTCGTGACTGGGCAGGAGGCTTTTAAAGCGCGATGGGCGACAAGCGTGGAGCTTGTCACTACAAACTAAAAAAGCGGTCGTCAGTATATTCCGACGACCGCTTTGAATTTCAAATGTGAAATCGCTTAGTTGTAAGAAGCTTGTGTGCCCTTGATGTTGCGCTTCTTGACCCAAGGCATGAGTGAACGGAGGCGTTGACCAGTCTTCTCGATCTGGTGGTTTTGGCCGTCTTCGATGAACTGCTTGTATTTTGGCAGGCCATCTTTGTATTCCTTGACCCAGTTCTTTGTGAACTTGCCAGTTTGGATGTCCTTGAGGATCGCCTTCATCGCCTTCTTGGACTGTGCGTTGATCACGCGAGGACCAGAGATGTAGTCGCCCCATTCAGCAGTTTCAGAGATGGAGAAACGCATACCGGAGATACCAGACTCAACCATAAGGTCGACGATTAGCTTCAACTCGTGCAAGCACTCGAAGTAAGCCATTTCTGGTTGGTAGCCTGCTTCGACCAAAGTTTCGAAACCAGCCATGACGAGTGCGGAAGCACCACCACAAAGGACGGCTTGCTCACCGAAGAGGTCAGTTTCACACTCTTCTTTGAAAGTTGTTTCGATCACGCCGGCACGTGTGCCGCCTACGCCCTTGGCCCATGCCAAGGCTACCTTCTTGGCATCTTTAGAAGAGCCTTCGTTGATTGCAATCAGTGCTGGGACGCCCTTGCCCTCGACATATTGGCTGCGAACCACGTGGCCAGGGCCCTTAGGTGCGACCATGATGACATCGATGCCCTTAGGAGCTTCGATGAGGCCGAAGTGAATTGCGAGACCGTGTGTGAATGCAAGTGTCTTGCCTTCTGTCAGGTTTGGAAGGATGTCGTTTTCGTAAACTTCAGCCTGCTTCATGTCGGGCACTGCGATCATGATGACGTCAGCACGTTCGACGGCTTCCGCAGTTTCGAATACCTCGAAGCCTTGTTTGCGGGCTACGGCGGCAGATTTGCTCTTCTTATAGAGACCAATGATCACATTCAGACCGCTGTCCTTGAGATTTTGGGCGTGTGCGTGGCCCTGAGAACCGTAGCCGATGATGGCGAGGGTCTTCTTTTTGATAACTCGTAGGTCGGCGTCTTTATCTGTATAGACTTTAGCAGGCATATTTATCGTTGATTGTGGAAGTCGATGACTCCCTGGTTAATGAAAAACTTAAGTGTGGTATTGAGGGATGGCTGAAATGTGCGGTGACGTGCGTGAGTTCGGCAATAAAAAACCGAAAAGTGTGCCTTTAAGTTTCCAAATTACATAGGTGAAACAGCTAAGAGCAGCTTGCAGCTAAGAGCAGCTCGCAAGTCAGAAGCAAGAAGAACCAAGGGCGCAGAGTTCATTTAGCCACGTTTGAGGGCAAGATTACCAGTGCGTGCCATTTCGACGATTCCATAGGGCTCGATTAGATTGAGGAAGGCTGTTACCTTGCTGGCATTGCCTGTCATCTCGATGTTCACACTTTCGGGGGCGACGTCGATAATCTTAGCGCGGAAGATATCACATACTTGGACCACTTCAGTGCGTTGATTTGCTGTGGCGCTGACTTTTAGCATCACAAGCTCGCGCTCTGTGGCTTGTCCGTCAGAAAACTCTGTGACCTCTAAGACGTTGATCAACTTGTTGACTTGTTTGATCGCTTGGTCGAGTGCTTCGCTATCTCCGATAATCGTGGCCGTGATGCGCGAAAGCTTGTTGTCAATCATGGGGCCCACATTCAGTGTCTCGATATTGAATCCGCGACCGCTGAACATTCCAGCAATGCGAGCGAGAACTCCAAATTTATTTTCGACAAGAATTGAGATGATGTGACGCATAATAGAAGAACGGGGATTAATTGCTTAATCCCCGGTTCGACGTTTTAAAAAATGGTAGACGGTGAGGGATTCGAACCCACGACCCCCTCGGTGTAAACGAGGTGCTCTAACCAGCTGAGCTAACCGTCCTCTAGATTTGAGAAAGCGAACAAAGTGCGGCTTGATCGGCCTGAATCAAGCCTATTTTTTAACTTTTTTGAATTTTCTTCAGAATTCAATTCGAAGAAGGATTGCCAACAGTCGACTGACTAGGTCTAATGCGGACTTGTGAATACGATACCCTGCAAACGAACTCTATCGCGTCCCGCGAGGTCTACACAGATGCTTGCACCGCTCTTAATCGGGGCTTGTTGTGTGGCCAGTCAAATGACCACGGGCTGTGTGTCCGTGAAGACGGAACACCGCATTGAGCCGATCCAAATCACAATGGATGTGAATGTGCGCTTGGAGCGCGAACTAGAAGAGTCCTTTGCGGAGCTAGATGCTCGCTCGCGCGAGATTGCTGCCAAGCATTCGGGCGAGCGTGGTGATTTTGACGATTTTGACGAATTGGATGGGATGGGTGTCACTGATGAGAAAGGATCCGAGTAAATGAACATTTATAAGAAAATAGTGAACTGCCTATTGTTAGGCTTAATCAGTTTGTTTTGTGCACAAGTGCCGCTGTCGGCGAATACAGTAACTTCCAGCGAAAAAGCCCTACGGGCGACGATGGGGGAGCGCTTGCCCGCCTTGATGGAGTTGAAATTGAGTGGTTTGGTGGGCGAAACGAATCTGGGCTTGGTTGAGGCTCGTGGCTCAATTTCGCTTGAGCAGCGCCGCCTCTTGTCGGACGAGAACCAAGATCGTCTGGCCTATTACAAATTAATATCCACTCGCTTAGGCGTTTCTATTTCGACGGTGCAACGCAAGCGCGCCGAGCAGATTCGTAAGAAATCTCCTAGAGGGGTTTGGATCGAATCACAGTCTGGGGAGTGGCAACGTAATTAGTTTTGTTGTGGAGTGTTCTTGGCCGAATCTTAGAGCTTTTTTAGGTTCCCCTTGTTTGGCATTATTTTATAGTCGTATTTGAATACGTCCGACCTGTTGAATGAAGAATCATACCCTGCGTTTTGCTCTGAAGTTCTTGTGCTCCGCAATCGCAGTGGCTTTTGCTGCTCAGATTACCGTGGCACTTGCCGATCTTCGTTTTGGTGATCACATCCGGCAGATTGCGCCCGTATTTGGCGTCGCGATTGCCATCGTTTTGCTTGGGGGGTATCGTTATCTGGCGGCCGTATTTGTCGGTGCGTTACTGCCGTCGACTTTTGAAGAACAGCAGTATCTGTTGTTATTCAGTATGCCATTTTCGGTAACTTTGACAGCGGCCTTGGCTTATCGAGCCCTTGCTTTGCTGGAGGTTGAGTTGCAGATGGAACGTATACGTGATGCTCTGTGTGTAATTTTTGTTGGGCTGGTGCTAAGCACTTTGTTGGGGGCCTTAGTGCAGACCTTATTTTTAAGTCGAGCCTGGAACCTGATAGTTTGGGACGAATTTTTGCATTTGTTCCTCACTAATTGGCTCTCTGCTGCAGTGGGTGCAATTATCGTGACACCTTTTATACTCACATGGTTTAAGCCTGCAGGTTTTCGGCTTACAGGCTATCAAGGTGTGGAAGTTTGCCTCTGGTTTTTGGCTTTGTTGACTTTTGGGCATGTGACTTTTCAAAATTGGGCGCCGACGGATACCTTGCTCTATCCTATGGAATTAGCGATTTTTCCGATCATGGCGTGGTCCGCTATTCGATTTGGCTTACGTGGCGCATCAGCGGGTGTGCTGGCATTGGCATTGCTGGCTGGATGGGAGATTGTCGCTATTTTATCCGGGACCGGGAATGGTATGAGCCAGAGCCCTGCGAATGTTTGGATTTTTGTCGGTATTGTTTCGGCAACTTCAATATGCTTGGCTGCCGTGATGACGGAGCTACGGATGCGAGAGTCACAAATTCTGGAAAATGAAACGCGCCTGAGTGCATTTACAGAAGCACTTCCAGATATTGCCTTTGTTTTAACAAGAACTGGAAAGATTCGCGATATCTTTGCTGGAAGTGCCCGTATTGAAGCGAATCACCGCATCGTGTCGGCTGAGCGAGCGGTTGGCCGTAATATTGCTGATATTTTTGAGCCGGAGGTTTGTCGTGGTTTTTTAGATACAATCGAGAAGACCATTTTGAGTAACGAAATTCGTAAGCACGAGTATTCGTTGATGTCAGCCGATGTCGGGACACATGTTTTCGAGGCACGTGTGACGCCTATGCGTCGCTCTGTTGGCGGAGCATCCAGTGTGGTATGGGTTGCTTATGATATTAGTGAGCGAAAAGTTGCGGAACTTGCGATCCGTGATCGAGATCGGATTTTACGAGCGACGGCACGTGCCAATAATAATCTGTTGACGACTCAAGACGTCGGTCAGGCTGTGGAAGCTGCGATGCGTGAAGTTGGGCAGGCATTAGATGTGGAGCGTGGTTTTATATTTGAGATTTCAGATCGCACACATGAGGCATTCCAAAGCTTCTGTATCAAGCATGAGTGGCGTGTGGATGAAAGTTCTCCTAAGATGGTGGGAGAGTCGCTTTATCAAGATTCTCCTCTGGAGGAATTTTGTCCTGGTTGGTATCAAATATTAGCGGCAGGGCGGCATATTCAAATTGATGGTCTGCGCAAAGAGCGTCAGTCGATGGATATTTTGAGACATTTCAATAGCCGGTCTATGTTGGTGGTGCCCATGTGGATGGAGGGCAAACTCTACGGCTTTTTTGGAGTGGATCATTGTAGTCGTGCGCATGAATGGAGTGATGGCGAAATTTATGCAGTCCGGGTGTTGTCGACTAGTTTGTCGGGCTTGATCCTGATCCGGGAGCAGGAAAAATTGTTGCGTGCTGCGAAGGAAACTGCGGATGCAGCAAGTTCGGCCAAAGGTGAGTTTCTTGCAATTATGAGTCATGAAATTCGGACGCCGATGAATGCGATCGTCGGTTATACTGACTTGCTGGCGCAAACAGATCTCTCAGAGGTGCAGAGCGAGCATGCTGCTATCATCAAGCGTAGCGGTCGTGCTTTGTTAGATCTAATCAACAATATCTTAGATTACTCTAAAATAGAGTCACGCGCACTGGAGCTAGAGACGGGCGATTTCGATCTGGAGCAGGTGGTTTGCGAGTCGCTTGAAAGCATTTTAGTGACTGCGAAAAGTAAGGGGATCAAAGTTGATTATGACATTGATGACGCGGTACAGGAAACTTACCTTGGAGATGCGCACCGCATCCGGCAGGTACTCTTAAACCTTGCGAATAATGCAGTTAAATTTACCGAATCAGGTGAGATCATCATACGAATAGAGGTGCAACCTTCGGGGGAGGATTTGTCTTATGATCGATTGCATTTTGAGGTTAAAGATACTGGTTGTGGCATAGCTAAAGACAAATTCGAGCGACTCTTTCGAGCTTTTAGCCAAGTCGATTCTTCCACTACACGAGTGTATGGTGGTAGCGGTCTCGGCTTAATTATTTCAAAGCGCTTGATCGAACGAATGGATGGTAGGATTTGGGTGGAAAGTGAGGTGGGGGTTGGCAGTCAATTTCATTTTGAGATTCAATTGTTGCGGACTGATCATGAAGTGCGTACGCGAGTGCCCTTCGATACTGCAAACGAGAGCGACGATAGTTTAGAAGTGAGCTTCGCTGCCACCTATCCCTTGCGTCTCCTTCTGTGTGAAGACGACAAGGACAATCGTTGGGTGATTCGTGAGTTGCTCGAAATGCTTGGTTATCGCCCGAATGTTGTTGAATCCGGCGAAGATGCTTTAGAGCAATTGAAGCATCGTGCCTATGATGCGGTGCTGATGGATGTGCGCTTGCCAGGCCTGAGTGGTCTCGAATTGACTCAAGCTATCCGCAGCGGTGCCGAGAAAATAGAGAAAGATGATCAGTATATCATTGCCGTGACTGCATATGCGATGAATGAGGATCGTGAAAAGTGTCTCGCCGCGGGTATGAACGACTATATCCGCAAGCCTGTGGAGATTATTGAGCTCAAGGATGCGCTTCGTCGCGCCTCGCAGAGCCGTTCTGCATGATCGTTCTGAAGGTCTGAATGCTCGCTTATTTACGGTAGTCGAGTGGAGGATCTCGGTCTCCCAATAGTGGCACATATTTAAAGTCTTCGCCGCGATCTGCCTCCCATTCTTCGCGTGCGGCTGCGATCAAATCCGGGTTTTGCATGAGTTCGGCCGCGGTCATTGCGAGCACTTTGGACGCATTGAGCATGCCTTTGTGAGCGATACTAGAGCCACCAGCTGCTACGGCTTGCCAAGTGTGGAGGTAAGAGCCTGGAATGAGGCAGGCTGTCGTTAGCCCAGCTGTGGGTACTTGCCAGGAGACGTCGCCCACATCACTGGAAGCACGACCTGCGGACGGAACGAAGGGTCTGATCTGCTCTTGTGAGCCGAGCTTAGCGTCAGGTTTATAAAGCGTCGTGTAGAGCTCTTCGGCGAACTTTTGCTCATCGGCATTGTAAGTCACTCCACCGACTTCGACTAGATTGTTGTAGGTGATCTGCGATAGGGTGGTGTTGGGTAATATATTGTAGGAGCCATTGATCACCTCAAAATCCATCTTGGTTTCGGTGCCCATGGCCGCGGCTTGAGCAGTCAGCACCAGGCGGTCAAATAACTCTTGTACGGTTTTGAAGTCAGGATGCCGGATGTAGTAAAAGACTTCGGCGAACTCGGGTACGACATTGGGTGCTTCGCCGCCCTGAGTAATCACGTAGTGAATGCGCGATGATTCCGGCACGTGCTCACGCATCAGGTTTGCCATGAAATTCATCGCCTCGACTGCGTCCAAGGCTGAACGCCCTTTTTCTGGCGATAAGGCCGCATGAGCGGGAATGCCATGAAAACGAAATTTAGCCCCTTTATTTGCATTGGTTGAGCGGGGGGATGCATCATTAAAACCAGCTGGATGCCAGTGTAGCATGACATCGACATCGTCGAATACTCCTGAGCGTGCCATATATACTTTGCCCGCGCCGCCTTCTTCCGCAGGTGTTCCATAGAAGCGTATGGTGCCGGAGAGCGTGCCATTGGCAATTTGTTCTTTGATCGCTTTAGCGGCAGCCCAAGAGCCCGCTGCGAACAGATTGTGACCGCAGGCATGCCCCGCGCCCCCCTTGATATGTGCCTCGCGGTGCTGCGAGACCTTTTGAGAGAGCCCAGGCAGCGCATCGAATTCGCCTAGGATGCCGATGATCGGTTGGCCCGAGCCATAACTCGCAACGAAGGCTGTGGGAATGTCGGCCACGGCTGTCTCGACTGTGAACCCTGCCTCTTTTGCCTTTTGTTGTAGCAACTTAGAGCTTTCAAATTCTTGGTAGCCCAGCTCAGCTAAATCCCAAATAGTTTGCGCGATTTCGATGCTTTCTTCTGCATCGCGGTCGATGGATGCCTGTAGTTTGTTCTTCACTTCATTTGCATTGCTGGTCGGAAATGCCACGAGGCAGCATAAGAGTGTGCAGCAGCTGAACTTAATGTGGCTGAAAGGTGTGCTTTTTTTCATAGTCATGCGTGTCTGGCCTTAATTGAGGACACAGTTGTGAGCATGTGTTATGCCGATCGAGCTGCTTGAGGTAGTTTGTATTCAGTTTTAGGCGACAGTTTCTTTAAGCTGACGACAGTGGATGCCGGCACTCGGAATGACGATTTTTGCAATCGGCTTCCTGTCGCTACTTTGAACTTAATCCACTTTGATACGAAGTGCTTTGCCAAACATCATCGTGGATTATAGTCTTGCAGCCCAATTCAATGGATCACTTGCTAAGGGTATTGCGTTTGCTTTTTTAAGGTGCCAGCCGTTGTTTTTTACCGCTTGGTTTTCCTTTGACGTAGCCAATTGCTTGAGCTGTTCCATTAGAAAAATACTTGTATGCCCCCGAATACGAAGAAACCAAATGTTCTGTTTATACTCGCCGACGACATGGGCGCTTGGGCCATGGCTTGTGCGGGGAATTCTGAAGTCCGCACTCCGAACTTGGATCGTATTGCTGCGCGTGGCATGCGCATGGAGAATGCTTTTTGTGTCTCTCCCGTTTGTTCGCCTGCACGGGCCTCGTTGTTGACGGGCATGATTCCCTCACAACATGGAGTGCATGATTGGATTTGTCGGGGTAATTCGCCTAGCGAGTCCTCTGATGGGGCAATTATTGATTACCTTGATTCGCGTGAAACCTATACAGAAATTCTTGCGCGAAATGGTTATGAATGTGCCTTGTCTGGAAAGTGGCACTTAGGCAATGCAGTGGAGTTACATTCCGGACATCACTATTGGCGTGTGCATGCGCGTGGTGGTGGACCTTACTATAATGCGCCGATGATTCGCGAAGGCGCTGAGATACATGAACCTGCTTATGTGACTAATGTGATCACGGAGCATGCGCTTGAATTCTTAGCTGTTCGCGATACGCAGAAGCCCTTTTACTTGGGGGTTCATTACACTGCGCCACATAGCCCATGGGAGCGGGAAGAACATCCGCCGGAGTTTTTTGATCCTTATTTCAATGACTGTGCGTTCGATTCGGTGCCCGATCTACCAATGCACCCTTGGCAGATTAATACGGCTACTTTCGGAAGCACGCCTGAGAAGCGTCGTGAATTATTGAGTGGCTATTACGCCGCTATTACGGCAATGGATTCTGATGTTGGGCGTATTTTGGATCGCTTGGAGCAGCAACAATTATTGGAGAATACTTTAATTGTTTTTACCAGTGATAACGGCATGAATATGGGGCATCATGGCATATATGGTAAGGGGAACGGCACCTACCCTCAGAATATGTATGACAGTTCGGTAAAGGTGCCTTTTTTGGTGGCGCATGGCGATCGGATTGGCCAGGGGCGGGCGCAGGCAGCCTTATTCAGTCACTACGATTTTATGCCGACACTTTTGGACTATCTTGGTTTGGAGTCAGACACTCCAGCGGATTTGCCGGGGCGCTCGAGGTTGAATCTTTGGAGTGGGGGGACTGAAGTGCAAGATGCACCCTTGTTCGTCTTCGATGAATATGGGGCCGTGCAAATGATTCGAACAAGTAGTTGGAAGTATGTACATCGCTATCAAAAAGGGCCGAATGAGCTCTACGATTTATGCCAAGATCCCGATGAAACAAGTAATTTGTTGGAGCCGGCCGCCAGTCATCCGATGGCGGAAGAATTACGTGTTCAGATGCAGGCGTGGTTCGAGAATTATGCCGATGAAGCCCTGGATGGGCGTAAGCTCAAAGTTTATGGTCGCGGTCAAAGAGAAGACTTGCGCTTGTCTGCCGATGATTGGTTTAAATCTGATTACGTCTATTTATCGAAGGGAAGCTAGGCTCGCCTATAACGCAGTACTGCTGCGTTTGTGAAATGGACCAGTGACGGCACATTTTTTCGATTCTGATTAGGCTTCTTTGTGTGTTTTAAGCAGTTGATTACTTTACAAATAATAAGGATGGAACGAGCCACTTTACTTGAACTGCCCACTGGGCGCGTGCGCGCGGTGTTGGATACCGATGCGTATAACGAAATTGATGATCAGTTTGCGATCGTTTATGCCATGCTAGCTCCAGAGAGTATCGAATTGGAAGCGATTTATGCTGCACCATTTTTGAACAATCGCTCGCAAAGTGCCGCGGATGGTATGGAGAAAAGCTACGACGAAATTCAACGCATCCTTGAATTGATGAAGTCTACGGATTGTATGCCGATTTTTCGAGGATCCGAAGCTTTTTTAGCTGATCAAGCCGAGCCTGTGTTAACGGCTGCGGTGCAGGATCTGATTGAGCGTGCACGGCAGCGTGATAAAGGTCCGCTTTACGTCATGGCAATCGCAGCCATCACTAATGTGGCTACTGCCTTATTGTTGGCGCCGGACATTATCGATAATATCGTCGTACTGTGGTTGGGCGGGCATGCTGATTACTGGCCACACAATCGGGAGTTTAACTTTCAGCAAGACATCCCTGCGGTTCAGGCCTTGCTGGACTCGAATTGTGCTCTTTTTCGTGTGCCTTGCGTCCCAGTTGCGGATCATCTGCAAATCTCACCTTATGAGCTGGAGTATTATCTGTCGGGCAAAGGTCCGCTGGCGGAATACCTCTGCAAAATATTCCAAGACTATCGGGAGCACGAGGGCGCATGGACGAAAGTTATCTGGGATATCGCAGTCGTGGCTTGGTTGGTGAATCCAGATTTCGTCCCGAGTGCGGTGGCAGGCATGCCGGCCCTGCGAGCAGATGGCACATGGCAGCAAGTTGAAGGACGCACAGAGATTCGTAGCGCAATGCAAGTGCGGCGTGATCCGATTTTTACTGACCTATTTACACGTATTTCGCGTGCGGGCTTATAAACTCGGGCATGATTTTATTCGCCTGGTTCAGATAGACTGTTCGTGTCTTTACTATCTTGAGCTTTATCATACTAAAAGAGAATGAGCCCTAAGATTACAGTCATTGGTAGCGCGAATATTGATTACATCATGCAAATGGAGCATTTGCCCAGTCCGGGTGAAACGGTCACGGATGGTACATTTGCTCAAGCTTTTGGAGGCAAGGGAGCCAATCAGGCGCTCGCTGCAGCTCAAGCGGGAGCGAAGGTGAGTTTTGTGGGCGCCTTGGGCCACGATCAGACAGCGCTCGATTACAAGCAAAGCCTCGAGGCGCATGGCATTGATTGCTCGCAGCTTTCGCTCGAAGATGAATGGCCCAGTGGGAGCGCGTTTGTGATGATTGATCGTCAGGGGAACAACTGTATCAGTGTGGCTGCGGGGGCGAATGCGGCACTTTCTCCAGAGCGTGTGCATGCGGTCGAGGCGTTGATGTTACAGAGTGACTGGATTATTTTACAGCAAGAGATTCCACAAGTGAGCAATCAAGCGGTGCTGGCCTTTGCGAGGGAACACGGACTGCCTGTATTGCTGAATTATGCACCCGCCCATGACCTTAGCTTACATTTAGACGCGGCAGTGCATGGACTCGTGGTGAACGAAATCGAGGCGGCCGATCTCTTGGACCAAAGCTTTGAGCCTGGAGATCGCGAGGCCGTGCTCAAACTCGCCGAGGCATTGCGTCGGCGAGGAGGGCACCGATTTGTCGCGATTACTTTGGGCGCGCACGGAGTGGTGCTGTCTGATGCCGCTGATTGTACTTATTTGCCCGCCTTTGAAGTCGATGCGGTGGATGCCACGGCGGCTGGTGATACCTTTTGCGGGGCGCTTGCGTTGGCACTCGGAGAGGGCCAGTCGCTTCCCAACGCGGGACGCTTTGCATCGGCTGCCTCCGCACTGGCGGTGACTCAGCTCGGTGCTCAGAGCTCTATTCCGACACGTCAAGCGATTGACGCTTTTTTACTGTCTCAAAAGGGAACGGATGCTGAGGGGGCGTCAGACACGCGCTGTTAAAGTAAAAAGCCGTTGCAATCGTAGCAACGGCTTTCGTTCGGGCTTATTGAGCTATTAATTCTATCTATGCGCTGCGGCGTTTAAGCGCAACAAAGGCGAGGCCTAAACAACCAGCGATCAAGGCGTAGGTGCCTGGCTCTGGAACAATGGTAAAGTCGGCGGTATAGTCGAATCCGCCGTTGTTTAAGAAGATGTTACCCGCTGTGTCTACACCATTTGTGTAGCCTTCGAAGTAGGCTGCAAAGGTGTGAGAGCCTTGTGCTAGGGCGCCGATACCATTGTTGGTGACTAGGTCTTGGGTGGAGGAGGTGATGACCCAGTTGCGATCATTACCAACTTTAGCAGGCGCAGGAGTCAGCTGGATTTGGTGCGTATTGTCGAAGCCGTCCACAGTCCAATGCATAGTCATGTGAGTGATTTCAGATCCATTGTCTTCAAATGTGTTCAAGTTGAAGCCTTGAATCTGGAAAACTGCCGATTGGTCGATATTGCCAAATGATGTGAGGGATGCAGTGTCTAAGGTGTCACCGTCTACAGTAATCGAAGTTGTTCCGAAGTAGCCTGTTGCCGCATTGAGTGAAATCGCAGCCAACAAGCTGGAGGCGAAGAGAATGGGTTTTTTCATGATGTGTATGAGTTAATATTTGGGTATTTCTAGGTGAAAACGCCTAGATCATTAACAAATTCTTAACTTTTAAAAATAAAACGCAGTTCAACAGTACAATAGACTGTTTGCATGCACCCATTAGCGCTGTAGCAGCTTCAAAAACTCGTCGTTTGTTTTGGTCTGTTGGAAGCGGTCGATCATGAGCTCGGCAGCGTCTTCGATCTTTTGACCTGCTAATGCGCGACGTAGGAATTGGGCACCTTCCAGGTATTTACCTGAGAGTAGGAGCTCTTCCTTACGCGTGCCAGAGGCGTTCAAGTTGATCGCAGGCCATAGGCGGAGCTCGGCTGCCTTGCGATCGAGCACCATTTCCATGTTACCCGTGCCTTTGAATTCCTGAAAGATCAGCTCGTCCATTTTGCTACCAGTCTCGATCAGCGCGGTCGCAATTATGGTGAGGCTGCCGCCTTCTTCGCAATTACGTGCGGCAGAGAAAATTTGACGTGGTTTTTCCAGCGCGCGCACATCGAGGCCGCCAGTCATCGTGCGGCCCCCTTTGCCCGAGGCGGCATTGTAGGCGCGTGCGAGGCGAGTGATGGAATCGAGCAGCAGCACGACGTCTTTACCAGCTTCCACTAATCTTTTAGCACGCTCAATGGTGATTTCTGCGATGCGAAGGTGATTTTTAAGGTCCTCGTCATTGGAGGATGCGTAGATCTCCGCGTTCACACTACGCTTAAAATCAGTGACTTCTTCCGGCCGCTCATCGACCAGCAGCACTAGGCAGTGGCACTCGGGGTGGTTTTCGATCACGCCATGTGCGATGTCGTGTAGCAGTGTTGTTTTACCTGTGCGTGGTGGGGCGACGATTAGACCACGGGTGCCTTTACCGATGGGGCAAAAAAGGTCCATGATTCGCGTGGTGACACGTCCATCTTTGGCTTCGAGCCGGATTTGTTCGTCGGGTGCGATGGAGACCATTTGTTGGAAAGTATAACGACCTTTGCGCTCTTCGAGTTCAGCGCCATCGACTTTCTCAATGAAGCGTACTTTGGGATTAGGAAAACGGTCATTCTGATGAGCATTGCCTTCGATAAAGCTTCCCTGCTTGAGCTTGAAGCGTTTGATTAATTCGCGTGGCACAAAAGGATCGTTAGGCTTTGTCTTACCGTTACGCGAAGGGTCGATTAGCTGACCGGTCTTGTTTTCTAAGATTTCTAAAATGCCCGAAACCGCCACTTCCTTGACTTGTGGCTTCTCCTTTGAAGGCTGCTTATTCTGCTGAGCTTTTTCCTGTTTAGGCGTCGCTGAGGCGACTGCTTCTTCGGTAGGCGCAGGTGTTTCCGTCGATGAATTATCTTGGCTCATGTGTCGGCGTTTCGGTACGTAGTAGATTAATTAAAAGAGAAGTATCGCAAGAGTGCGGATCTTTGGCGCAAGTTTGAGTTCTGGCGCGAAGGAGGTCTAGCGTCGGAGCGGAAAGTCCGACTACCAGTCGGGATTTAATACGGATTGTCGGTGGAGAACACCTTAGACATCGTATGCTGTTCGCTATGGTTGCATTTAAGGAGCAATCATTTCCGGCTGTCAACGACTATAATTGAGGCTCGTTCGGGCTGTTTGAGCAGCATCTGGCTAATTGTCTCCATTTTTTGACAGAGCGGCCCAGTCTGTGCTACTTGCTGCTCTATGACAGTTTGGTTAGACAAAATCTATCACATAGAAATCGCAGGCAATGGGCTTGACCATTGGATCTATGCACTTGGAACGATTTTTGTGCTTTTTCTTAGCTTAAAATTGCTCTTTGGAGTACTCAAGCGGCGGATCAGTAGCTTGAGCAAAAGAACTTCTACGATTGCCGACGATCTGCTCGCTTCTGCGCTGGAATCGACTAAAAGTTTTGTTTTGTTTACGGCAGCAGTATGGGGCGGTGCTCGCTTCTTGGATAGTGGAGAGTTCGACACGTATTTGGATTTCGCCCTATTGATTGCTGTGGTCTTACAGGCGGCGATTTGGGCCAATCGTATGGTGTCCACCTATATTACCTTTTACACGGATGCACGTCGCGATGAGAACCCAGGCGCAGTCTCTGTAGTGCAAGGCGTCTCCTTTTTGGTGCGCTTAATTATTTGGTCAGTCGCGTTACTCTTGGTGGTCGATAATTTAGGTTACGATGTGACTGCATTATTTGCTGGCTTGGGAATCGGTGGGATTGCGGTGGCCTTGGCGTTGCAAAATATTTTGGGCGACCTGTTTGCATCGCTTTCAATTGTCTTGGATAAGCCTTTTGTGATTGGCGACTTTATCATCGTCGGTGACTTGATGGGGGTGGTAGAGAAAATTGGTCTAAAGACCACCCGTTTGAGGAGTCTTTCTGGGGAGCAGCTCATTTTTTCGAACACCGATCTACTTAGCAGTCGTGTGCGTAACTACAAGCGTATGCAGGAACGTCGGGTGCCCTTCGAGTTTGGCGTCATTTATCAGACGACTCCCGATCAGTTAGAGGCGATTCCAGCGATGGTTAAATCTATCGTGGAAAGTGTAGAGGGGCTGCGCTTCGATCGTGCCCACTTTAAAAGTTTTGGAGCGAGTTCTTACGATTTTGAAGTCGTTTACTACATCAATACGCCTGACTTCAATGCCTACATGGATGCGCAGCAGAAGATCAATTTGGCGCTCTGTCGTCAATTTGCTGAGCGTGGCATCGATTTTGCCTATCCTACACGCACAATTTTTATCAATCGCGAAGAGGAGGCAAATATTCCAGGTGAAATGGCTGAACAATGACCGGTCGCGCGGACAAGCCTTAATTCGCTAGATGCGCAAGCATCGCTTTTTGACGATAGTCGAAAATACGTTCGAGCTCCTTTTTCACATAAAGTCCACGTGCAAGGGCGCCGAATGGGCCGAAGGGCATCACATAGCTCACGCGATCGTTGAAGCGCACGCCCCCTGCTACGGCTGTGATCTCGTGGTAGTGATACCATAGCCGATAGGGGCCGATGCGCTGCTCGTCGACGAAGGAGTGTTGCTCACGAATATGTTTTAGTTCGGTCAGCCAAGTTTGTTTGCCGATGAGTGGAATGCCGACTCGGTATTCGATAAGCAGGCCGTTATACATTTGCTCGGGAAGTTTGCTGACGATCTCGAAGTCCATATCGTCGGGGGTGATCCGATCGAGATTTTGGGGCGCGCTGATAAAATTCCAGGCTGTTTCGAGCTCGGTTGCGATGGTTTGTTCGCGTTCTAATTGGTGGATCGTTGGCATGATGACCAATCGCAAATGTCAGTTCGGCCTTACGCAATTTTTGTTGTAAGTTCAATCATTGAGGGGCGTTTACTCCACAACGCCTATGCCTAAATTTCAATCCATTCTGCGACATGCACTGCACGATGAGGACAACCGTCTGCTGATGGCATCATCCCCAATATTCATGATGCATGTGCTCGCATGTGGGGCTCTGTTTACGGGGTTTAGCTGGGCAGCGGTGATTGCTTTGCTAATCACTTATGTAGTTCGGGTTTTTGCTTTGACCGCAGGCTTTCATCGTTACTTTTCCCACCGGGCATTCAAAACGAGTCGTGCCTTTCAATTTATCTTGGCGTGGGTGGGCACTTCATCGGCGCAATTGGGTCCAATGTGGTGGGCGGCGAATCATCGGCACCATCATCAACATTCGGACAAAGAAGAGGACATTCATTCCCCAGTGGTCAACGACGCTTTCTGGGCGCACATTGGATGGGTGCTGTGTCGTGCGTATGGCTCCATTCAGCACGATCGCGTTAAGGATCTAAATAAATACCCAGAGCTTCGTTTTATTGATCGTTTTCACATCTTACCCGTCATCTCGTTGATCCTATTGCTCTATGGGGTGGGGGCGGGCCTGGACGCGTTCTATCCTGGTCTTGAAACCAGTGGCTTACAAATGGTTATGTGGGGCTTCTTTATGAGCACGGTGTTGGTCTATCATGTGACTTTCTGTGTGAATTCAGTCACCCACATCGTGGGCAGTAAGCGTTTTAAAACTGACGATGAAAGTCGTAACAGCTGGTGGGTGGCCTTACTTACTTTTGGGGAAGGCTGGCATAACAATCATCACCGTTGGCCACTTTCCGCTCGGCAAGGAATGTATTGGTGGGAGTTGGACTTAAGCTATTGGGGGCTGCGTCTGTTAGAGAAACTTGGTGTCGTTTGGGATTTGAAGGTCTATCCCGAAAAAATCTATCAGGAGGCCGCCGTAGGCAACCACACTTAATTTGAATGAGTGTATGTTAAATTTTTGGATCAGTTTCTTTGTTGTCGGGTTTGTTATTGCCAGCTCAGTCTATGGATTGGCCCGCAGGCTTAGCTTGATGGCGCTGGTGGATACGATTTGGACACTAGGCTTAGGCTTGATTGCGCTGGCTTATCATCGCTATGCGGAGCTGAACTCGATCCGCTCCTGGGTGGTCGTATTGTTGATTATGATTTGGTCTTTTCGCTTAAGTTATCATTTATTCGCAGATCGTATTTTGCTGGGGAAAGAAGATCCACGCTACCAAGCGCTGGCAGAATATTGGGGCAAGCAGCAGGCGCGTAATTTCTATTTTGTCTTTCTGGCCCAGGTCGTTCTGGTTGCGCTCTTCTTTTTGCCTGTGAGTGTCGCCATGAGTCGTGAGGGCGCTTGGGCGTGGCTCGATATGTTGGGTGTTGGACTTGCAGTCTGTGCGATACTTGGTGAGGCACTGGCTGACCAGCAACTCGCAAAGTTTCGTGCGCAGCCCAATCATAGAGGAGCTGTATGTCGTGTGGGTCTGTGGCGTTATTCACGGCACCCGAACTACTTTTTTGAATGGTTGCACTGGTTTGGCTACGTGCTACTAGCCGCAGGCGCGCCGCTGGCATGGATCGGGCCTATCGCCATGTATGTCTTTCTCCGTTATTTGACCGGCGTGCCTTTTGCTGAGCGATCATCGCTGAAGAGCCGTGGGCAGGCCTATCGCCGCTACCAATCGACCACTAACACCTTTTTTCCATGGATACCACGAAATCAGTCAAATTAGTTCAAGCTGCAAGCACCTTGCCACGTATGAAACTCATGGAGCGTGCGCTTGCATGGATGTTGCGCGATCTGCAGTTTGGGAGTTTGCAAATTCAATTTCCCAGTGGCGCGGAGTGCGTCTTAGGTGAACAGGGAGATGCTCAGATACAACTGAAGATCCATCGGGCTGCATTTTTTAGTAAAGTATTCTCTAGCGGCAGCGTTGGTTTGGGCGAGTCCTATGTCGATGGCGATTGGGATACGCCCGATCTCTCAGCACTGCTCTTGCTGCTCGCCAAGAATCAGCAGGATTTAGGTCGCGTGGGACGTGGCTTCTCCTTGCTGACCCAACAAATGAACCGTCTCTACCACCGGGCGCGTCGTAACACGCTGGAGAAAACTCAGACCAACATTCAGGAACACTACGATTTGAGTAATGATTTTTACCAAAGCTTTCTCGATCCCACGATGACCTACTCCAGTGCTTACTTTCAAGACCACACTGAAAGCTTGGAGCAGGCGCAGTTGCGCAAGATCGACCGTATGCTCGACCTCGCTGGGGTGGCTGCGGGCGACTCGATTTTAGAGATCGGGTCCGGCTGGGGCGCGTTGGCCCTACGCGCTGCGCAGCGGGGCTGCCACGTGAAAACGATCACTCTTTCGGAAGAGCAGTTTACATATTCTAAAGAGCTCTTTGCCCGCGCGGGCTGCGCCGATCGGGTTGGAATTGCCTTAGAAGACTATCGCCGGCAGCAGGGGCAGTATGATGCGGTGCTCTCGTGTGAAATGATCGAGGCGGTCGGGCGCGAATATTTGCAAAGCTACTTTCAAGTCATTCGCCGCTCGCTCAAACCAGGCGCACGTGCGGTTCTGCAGGCGATCACGATTTCCGATGATCGCTATGATAGCTATAGTCGTAGTTGTGATTGGATACAGAAACACATTTTCCCCGGAGGTCACCTGCCTTCGCCGGGAGCGATTCGTGCGCATGTGGCCGATACCAAGGATATGCAAGTGCTCGGTCTACATCTCTTCGGCCGTGACTATGCAGAGACATTGCGCCGTTGGGCGCAGAGCTTTAATGCCGCGGAAGGCGATGTGGATGCGCTGGGTTTTGATGCCCGCTTTCGTCGTAAGTGGAATTATTATTTCAGCTATTGTGAGGCAGGCTTCGATGCCGAGCTGATCGATGTGCAGCACGTCGTGCTGGAGCGGAGTGGTTGCTGATCCTTATACGATCGGATGCTGTTGCGTTTGGTCGCGGTCGATCAAGGTTTGTTTGGACTGCGGGCTGGGCCGAGCGTGCACAGCTAGCTTCTTTTTGTAATACAGCTGTGCAGCTTGATACAAGATACGTGGCATGCTGTTGAGTGCGGTGTCGAATGGTTTTAGGAGCGCGTGTTTCCAGATTGCAGCATTGGTGATCGGTTTGGCCTTTCCATGTATCCATGTCTTTAATACGCATTTACCTTGGCGATGCAGGTCGACGCCTAAGAATATGGACTCTCGCTCAATGCGAAAATTAAAATGATACTCGCCCGCGAGGTCGTTGAATGGGGATACATGAAAGTCTTTGGCGCAGCGAGCGGTCCACTGGTGAGTGCCTACTTCTTGCAACTGAGTCAGCGGGTAAATGTGGCGGTCGCCGAATGTGTTATTCACTTCCGCCACGACGCTGAGCAGAGCATCGCCAGCCATGCGTAGGTGAAAGTTGACTGGGTTGAAGGCGTAGCCGAAGTAACGCGGTGAGCTGATCAAGAGCGTGCGTTCACCCGGGCGTTCGGGTGGCAGTATGTGGTTGAGCTGTTCGAGGATGGGCGCATCTTTTCCGTAGAGGTAATCCTTGTCACGCAGCGTGAGTGGTCGTGCCTGCGGGTGCCCGAACAGTGAGATTTGCTGAGTGAGTGGCTTGAGCTCGTTTAAGTCGAAGCCGAAGAAGGTGGTGGGATAGCTGAAGCTGTGGGCGCATGGCGTCAGCCGCTGGTGGACGACTTGCCCGCGATAGATCTGTGAGTGTTGGATCATAGGGATATGCCAAAGCCTGCGGCCACTTCGACAGCCGATTGCACCGCATCTTCATGGAAGCCGTAGCCGAAGTAACTACCGCAATACCATGTGTTGCCTTGGCCATTCATCGCGCGTAGGCGTGCTTGTGTTTCCAAGCTGGCTTGTGAGTAGAGCGGGTGCATCAAGGTCGTGGTGTTGATGACTTTCGAAGCCTCGATCGGTTTTGCCGGATTGAGGGTGACGATGTAGGGCGCCTCTGTGTGCAGATTTTGCAGGCGGTTCATATAGTAGCTGACTGACACCGGGCGGTGGGCGGCATCTCCTTGAGCGCGCACAAAATTCCAGGAGGCCCAGAGCTTTGAGTCGAGGGGCAGTTGGCTGGCGTCGCTGTGTAGCACGACTTGATTGGCTTGATAGCGCCAGGGACTGAGATTTTGAATTTCCTCTGGGCTGGGATCGGCCAGTAGTTGGTAGGCTTCGTCGGCGTGGGCGCCAAGCACGAGGTGATCAAATTCCAGTTTCTGTCCGTCCTGCATTTCCAGGGTCACACCTGCTTGGTGACGGTGAATACATTTCGGAGCGGATTGTAGGTTGGGAGGGCGTTGAAAGCTTTGTAGCATTGCGCGCACATAGTTGCGTGAGCCACCTTTGACGACGCGCCACTGGGGGCGATTAGTCAGGCGCAGTAAGCCGTGGTTTTCCAGAAAGTGTAGATAAGCCTGGGCTGGAAAGGCGCGCATCTCTTCAATCGGAGAGGACCAGATGGCGGCGCCCATCGGGTAGAGGTAATTTTGCAGGAAGGGCTGGCCGAACGCACGTGCTTGGCAGTATTCGCCCAGTGTCTTGCCGGCCAAATAGCCAGAATTGAGGTCGCGGTAGCCCACCTTCGCAAAACGCCAGAGGTCACGGATGAAGCTCAAATGTTTAGGCTTAAAATAGTAGCCAACGGACGGAAACAAGCTGCCTAGGGAATTGCCCGAATAGCCGTAATTTGTGGCACGATCGTAAAAACTAAATGTCATCGAGCTGTCCTCTAGCTCCACATTTAGTTGCCGCAGCACTTCGGTGAACTTGGGGTAGTTGCGGTGATTCATGACAATGAAGCCAGTGTCGACCGCGGTGCCGGCATCCACACCGTTGGGCACGCGCAAGGTACGTGTGTGGCCGCCCGCGTAGTCGTTTTTCTCGAAGAGGTGCACCTCGTGCTTTCGCTGCAGTAGCCAGGCGGCTGTGAGGCCTGCCACGCCACAGCCGACGATTGCGATTCGTTGTTTAGAGTTCGTTTCGGTCATGATGGCGTTGTCAATTTAAGAGGGGCCCCGGCCGTAGTTGTGAGGGCGAGGTGGGGCAGCGACGCTTGTTCACGTGCAGGATGCTTGTTTAAGAGATCGCTGCAGTGCTGGCTAACTTACTCGGCACAGATCTTTTTGTAAGGTTTCTCGCGCGACTGCGCTTGATTAGGGTGAAAGTTAAACGATCCATCGCATGCTGCCTTGTCAGCCTCTCTCTGCTAGGCCTGTTTTCGGGCTGTAGCTCATCGAATACCATGCATACGCAAACTATACCTGATTCTACTTACCGTGCCGCACTCGAATGGACGGATCCCAGTCAATTTGAGCTGCCCGCAGAGGGGAGTCCCGAAGAGGCGCAGATGCTCGCTCGGGTGGAAACGCTCTTTACCGACTACAGCGAAGATGCGTTGGCTGCTAATGTGGAGCAGGTCTACGCCGACAAAGTTTATTTTCGCGATGCCTTTCGGCACTTAGAGTCTGCGGCCGAGATTCGCGAATATTTGATCGAAGGTCTCGCTCCCTTAGAGGGGGCAGAATTTGTTTTTCATAAAATTCTGCGCAGCGGGGGCGATTACTATATCGATTGGACGATGCGGCTGGACTTCAAAAAGACGCCCACCGGCACATGGGAGGAATCAATTGGCATGACGCGCATGCGCTTTAACAACGAGGGGAAGGTGATTTTCCATCAAGACTACTGGGACCCCACTGATATCGTGTATCAGCGCATTCCCATCGCTAAGCAATTGATCGCCTATGTGAAAGGGAAGATGTAGGTCTTTTTGAACACAAAAAAGCCGCGACTCCTGTGAGGAATCGCGGCTTTGTTCTAAATAAACGGAGCTGTCTTACTTGGCGCTGAGCTTTTCCAGAATCTGGTAGCTGCGCTGCACCATTTGGCTGGGATCTTCGAGCAGACCAGCCGACATGCGGGCGTTGTCGAGCAACTGCTGACAGATCAGGCTGGCCAGTTCGCCGTCGTTGGCGTGTAGACCTGCTAGATTTTTAACCAGCGAGTGGCGTGGATTGATTTGCAACTTGACGGGAGGCTCGCCGCCCATGCCGGGCATTTCGGGGCCGCCTGCTTTTTGCTGCATGGCCTTCATCATCTTGCGCATTTGAGCCGTCATTTGCTTGTCGGCGTTGACGATCATGGCCGGGCTACCGACGAGGCGGTCGCTGGCGGAAACTTCACTGACTTCTTCACCGAGCTTTTCCTTAATGAAGCTGCAGAGGGCTTCGGATGCGTCGGCGGCGAGGGCTTCGGCCTTGTCGCTTTCGGTTTCCGGTGCGATGGCGTCGAGATCGATCTCGTCGTTGTCGGCAGACACGAAGTTCTTTTCATCAAACGCGCGGGCGTGGTTCATGACGAACTCATCGATTGGCTCGTAAAGGTAGAGCACCTCGATGTTGCGGGCCTTGAATGCCTCGATGTAAGGACCGCTCTCGATGGCTTCGCGGCTAGGGCCGAAGAGGTAGTAAATTTCCTTTTGGCCTTCTGGTGCGCGTGAGAGATAGTCGGCTAGGCTGGTGGTGCTGCCGGCTTCGGTGTAAGAAGACTCGTAGCGCAGCAGCTTGAGCAACTGATCGCGGTGTGTGAAGTCGGTGGTGACACCTTCCTTGAGGAATAGGCCGAAGTTGCTCCAGAAGTCGTTGTAAACTTCGGGCTCTTTCTTGGCTTTTTCTTCCAGAGTCTTGAGGAAGCGCTTAGTGATGACCTTGTTCAGTTTTTGAATCAGGCTGCTGTCTTGCATGGACTCACGCGAGATGTTGAGCGGCAAGTCAGCGCTGTCGACCACACCACGCACGAAGCGCAGCCAGTCGGGCAGCAAGTTCTTGGGCTCGCTGTCGATTAGCACCTTACGGCAGTAGAGGCCGACGCCGGGCTCCATGCGGCCAAAGCCGAAGCCTTCCATGTTTTCAGTGGGCGCGTAGAGCAGGGCGTTGATTTCCAGTGGCGCGTCTGCGTTGAAGTGTAGCCAGAAGCGAGGCTCGTCAAAGGCCTTGGCCTGGAATTTGTAGAATTCTTTGTATTCTTCTTCGGTCACGTCGCTTTTGCTCTTGAGCCAGATTGCGCCGATGGTGTTGAGCTTTTCGCCGTCGACCTTGACGGGGAACTGTACGAAAGCGGAATACTTTTTAATGATCTCCTCGATACGATCCTTCTTGGCAAAGTCCTTATATTCGTCCTTGAGGGAGATGACGATGCGGGTGCCGCGGCGTTCGCCTTCGACCTCTTCGATTTCGTAGGCGCCGGAGCCATCGCTGGACCAGCAGTAGCACTCGCCTTCTTTTTTCCAGCTGCGGGTGTATACTTTGACCGAATCGGCCACCATGAAGACGGAGTAGAAGCCGACACCGAACTGACCGATCAGATTGTCGTTGCGCTCGCCGCTTTCCTTCAGCGCGTTGAGAAAAGCCTTGGATCCTGAGTGGGCGATGGTGCCCAGGTTTTCGATCAACTCATCGCGAGTCATGCCGATGCCGAAGTCGCGGATGGTGATCTCGCCGGCTTCTTCGTCGGAGGATACTTGGATCTCGAGGTCGAGATCAGCGTCAAAAATGTCGGCATCTTTCTCGGCGACTTGATTGTGACGCAGCTTTTCGGTGGCGTCCGATGCATTGGAGACGAGCTCACGGACGAAGATCTCTTTGTCCGTGTAGAGCGAGTGGACGACGATATCGAGGACTTGCTTGACCTCGGCTTGGAATTCGTGGCGTTCAGGTGCTTTTGTTGTCATAATTGGTTGTTTTGGGTTTAAAACATGAATTCTGAGAAAGCATTACCGCAGATAGAGGCAAGGGTTTCTCAAAAGGCGCAGAAGCGTAGGGCTGTTGTTTAAAAAATCAAGTGTTCTGAATCGAACTTGTGTTGTGAGTTAGCGATCGTGTGCTATTGTTCCCCTATGAATAAATATATCCATGCTGGCTTTGTTTCTGCGCTACTATTAGGGGCGAGTTTTCAATTTTCTGGTTGTGTCGCGATTGTGGCCGGTGGGGCTGCCGCGGGAGGCACTGCTTATGCGCTGGGCGATTTGACTGTCGCGGTCGACGCAAGCTCTGAGCAGCTCGAACAGGCGATCCGAAATGGAGCACGCGATCTAGGGCTTCAGTTTATTAATGGCTCTGGCGATCAAACTGCAGGTAAATATCTGTTCCGTAACGCGAGCGATCAGAAGATCACAGTGAGCTACCGAACAAAATCACCTGTTTATTATGAGATGAGTATTCGCGTCGGCACCTTTGGTGATGAGGCGATTGCTTCTAGTTTGAGTCAATCGATTCAGAAGTATCTATAGTTTGTTGTTTCCGCTGGATCAGCGGCAGTTTAACGAAACTGCCGCTGATCTACTTGGAAATGATAGTCTGCGCTCGCGAGGTGGGCGCAGAGTTGCTTCGGGTCAATGTCGTGTGTGCGACACAGGTCGTCTAAGGAGTCCGAATGGTTGCGGAGCTCCGTATTGACGAGACCTACTAAAAGGTGAGGGTCGATTCGTTGGAACTGACTCCAATCCATTTTTAGCTTATTCGGAGATTTCTTGGGCTGATTCTTCGGGCAGACCGTGGAAGACCAGCTCGTTGGCAAAGGCGGCACCGCTTGTGTAGGCCGCGAAGCGAGCTAGGTAGTCTTCTGCTTGCACGAGGTCTTCGTCGTCGCTAGCGATTTCGGGCACGGTCTTCTCTTTGACATAGACAAAGATGCCGCTGCCGCCAGTGGTGAGCATCGGAGAGACTTCGCCTGCCTGCATGCCTTGCGCGGTTTGCAGGGCGCTACGGTTGAGTTCGCTAGGTGCTTCTTGTGCACTGAAACTTTCGAAATCCTGTGCCTGGAGGCCGAGGGCTTCGGCGGCTGCGACGAAGGCGCTGCCTTCGCTGATCTTGGCTTTAAGCTCGGCTTGCAGGCTTTCACCCTTCTCGTTGAAGAGGCGGCGTTTTTCTTCGGCTTTGTAGTCGGCTGTTACTTCGGCCTGCACGGCTTCGAAAGCGGGGATCTCCGGGGCGATGCGGCCTTCGTAGATCAATACGGCAAAGCCGCCCTCGATGGCATAGGCGTCGGAGTAGTAGCGGTTGCCGCCTAGCTGGAATGCGGACTCCAGAAGCTCGGGTGAGAGTGCGCGTTGGCGGGCACCTGCCAGTGTGTAGGGCTCAATGGGAGTCAAGCTGACTTGGGATTTGTTGAGCAGTTCATTGAATGCCGCGGAGTCGCGTTTGATCTCATCGCGGTAGAGGCTGTAAGCGAATGCTTGTGCCGCTTGGTTGGCGATGCGCGCTTCCTGCTCTTGCAGGTAGCTCTGGGCGACTGCTTCGCGCACGTCCGCGAAGGTGACTGGAGTTGCGTCGGCGCCTTCGTCGGATGCAGGCTTGTTGGCCTCAAAGTCGGCGACGAATTGTGCGCGATTGGCGATGAAATGCTCACGTAGCTCGGCTTCGCTGGCCTCAGGCACTTGGGTCGCATATTGTGAATCCTTAAAAAATACGTAGCTTGCTTGGATGCGCTCGGGGATTTGGTAGCGAAGTTTGTTGGCTTCGTAGTATTCGAGCAGGGCGGCTTCGTCGGCTGTGATTTCAGGCGTGAAGCTGGCGTAGTCGATTTGTGCAGTCGAGAGTGTGAACTCAGTGCGGTTGCGTTGTGTCTGTGCCAAGGCTTCAGCGGGGAGCAGGTAGCCCGGGCCGGCCAGCACGGAGCCGATTTGATTGATCCGGTAGTCCTCTTCCAGCACTAGTAGAACGAGTCCTTTTTGTGAACGTGGGTTGGACTCCATGCTGTCCACAAAGCTAGTGTAGGCGTCCGCGCTAAATTGACCATCGGGGCCACGAAATGCATTCTTGGTGGTGATGTAGTCGGCCAGTGTTTCCTGGCTGGGAGCCGGGACGCCAATCTCATCCGCGAGGTGCAGGAGTGCGATGCGGCTGGTCAGTTGAGTCTGAAATTGCTCGTCGCTGCGGATCTGCTGGCCGTTGAGGTAGGCGCTGAGCTGCACTTTTTCAATGACGATTTCGCGTTCGCGGGGTGCATTTAAGTCAATCCCATAGAACAGGTTCTCCTTGTAGCCACTGCGATCAGTCGTGCAACCCGGCGTGTTGCCGATGGTGAAGACAAATGCGACGATAATAATAGCCAGCAGGGACAGGAATATCCAGCGTCCGTGACGGATGAGGTGATGTTGAATCCAAGAGATCATGAGATACGAAAAAACGGGTGAGGTTAGGTGCCCAGTCTACTCTGTCAACCAATTGGTTGCTAACTTTAGCTAGCAGGTTCTTGCAGGCGGATGAGCTCTGCCAAGGTCATGTTGGATTTGGGGCAATGTTTGAGGGCGAGCACCTCGTCTATGTAGATGCGAATGGCGGGGGTGTTTGTGGCTGCGATGTCAGAGCCTTCGTCGTTACCGAAGGTTTCAATGCTTTGTTTGAAGTCGGCCAAGGTAATATTTTCGGCTGGCCGGCCTGGCTGATAGGCATGGTCGCGTTCTTCTTCCGCGTTGCTATCCTCAATGCGGTTGAGGAAACCAATTGCGCATAGACGATTGATGCTGGTATTTAGAATATGGCTCGGAATGTGTAGTTTTTTGAGTAATTCACTGGTCTTGACGGGGGGGCGGCCCGCCTGAAAGCGATGCATGACGATTAGCAGCACAGTCAGTGAGATCAGCTCGCGTGCGCGCTCGCTAGTGTTTTGCCAGGCATTCTCATTGGTGAGGAAATCGGCGTTTTGCACTGCGTAAGTGACTTGCCCCCCGAGCAGGATTAAGAGCCAGAATACGTAGAGGCCCAGCATGAGCACAACTATGATGCCTACGGAGCCGTAGAGGCTATTGTTGCTGACGACCTGCTGCACGTAAAGGAAGGAGAGCATCTTGTAGATCTGTAACAGCGCCACTACGAGCAAGGAACCCAGTAGGGCGGGCCTCCACTGAACCTGTGTGTTGGGGATGAAGCGCAGGAAGGCAGCCAGCAGTAAGGTGATCATTATCAGCGTGATCAGTGGCAGAAAAAACGTAATCACAGCAGTGATGGTCGTTCCAAAGGGGAGATTTTCTGCGAAGCGCAAGAAGACCGTCAATACTTGTAGCGAAATCGAGGCTGAGCCGATGAGGGCACCTAGACTAATAAATGTCCAATACGTGACGATGCGTTCTGTGAAGTTGCGGCCTTTTTCCACGCCCCAAAGCGTGTTAAAGGAGCTTTCGATGGAGGTGAGCACGCGCAAGCAGATAAATAGTAGCAGCACGGTGCCAATCACGCCGACGGTGCCCGATTTCGCGACGGAACTGAAGTGACTGATCAGCTCGAGTAGCTCTGGGGCGAGTTCTGTTTGGGTCACGCCATTGTTATCTTCGTTGACGGTGACGGATACTTGTGGCGCAGCAAAGGCAATGATTTCTGTGATCTTCTTGACCACGACGCTGTCGGCAGGATCTGAGTGGGGGTCTGCGATGTCGCGGTCGATCAGGAAGCCGGAGATCATGATGCCAAAGGCGATAATGGGGCCGATGCCGATTGAAGAGTAGAAGGTGAGTGCTGCGGATTGCATCGGGAGCTGGTTGCGCTTCAAGCCTTGCCCGGTTAAGGTCAAGATGCGCAGCAGGTGATACATCCGTGCGCGCAGGGTGCGGCGGCCGAGGTATTCTAGCTCCCAAATGTCCTTGCGCATGAGTGCTTGAGCACGCGCGGTGTAAGATTTGACTTGTTCGAGCCTATTACGGGCTTTGTCTGCGATCGATTTTTGGTCTTTGCTTTGCAAAACTGATTGTAGATAAATGGCTTAGCTGTTGACTATATTCATTACAATGCTGTCGAAGAACCCATCAAACCGGCCATTCAGTGCCAGATAGGCGAGGTAGGCATTGCCGCCCACTCCAAGTATAAATGCGGGAATCATGGTGTTCAAGCTTTGCGAGATCGTGGCAAGAAAGATGCCGATGCCTGCGGCGGCCGTGAGCCCCATTATGAGCGGGTCGCCTAGCGCCCAGCCCACATACAAGCCGAAGCCTAGTGTTAACATGGCTCGTCCACGTGCGACTTGAAATGCTTCCGTCACAGACAGATATAGGAGTAGCCCCAGGATTAAGTCGAAAATCGCGATTAAAACTGTGGGGTAGTTTAAGATACTGGCGACCCCGTTCTCGCTGAATGCGGCTTGAAATTGAGGAACGAGTGGTAAAACCATGAAAAGCGCAGAAAATACCAGCATCAATCCTAGGCCGGAGGAGGAAATATTGGCTGCAATTTCGAAACTCTTTTTTTTACGTGATAGTTTGCGTTTTTCTGCTGTATCGCCTTCGGCTGCGGCGAGCATCGACTCTACGTCCAATGCGGGTGGAGTGCGCGCGTTCGATGTGTTTTTCTTGGCCTCATCGACTCTCAGTGTGAGTTTTTCTCTTTCTGGGAAAACCTGAGCGGCCAGTTCTTCATTCAAGGCCAACGGCGTCCACTCTTCTTTATTTTCGTCGTAATAAAGCGTGTTGGGGCTGACTTGACCTGCTTCAGCAAGCGTGAGCAGCTTTGAGATGTCGAAGGGTCCACGGGACTCGTCTTGCTCGGGTGTTCTGATGTAGTAGTCGGGCATATTTCGTTTGTGATAATCGACGCTTATGCTTGAGACTAGGCCATTGTCGCTTATTTTCACAAGCGCAAACGAGTTTGCGCTGTTGAGCTTTGATGCTTTTTACAAGCTTATCACTCGACTTTTAGCCTAAGCTAACGTATTGTCGCTTTAATCTAAAATAAGGTAAAAACTTATGTTTGCTGAAGTTTTGGCTGGATAGGTGCTAGGTTGACTGGCTCATTAAGATATGTGAGAATACTTGTATTAACATCCGTTTATCCGCCCTTGGGCTATAGTGGACACGATGAGCGCTGTAGACAGACCGTGGGAGCTCTGGTGCGCCAAGGGCATCAGATGCAGGTGTTGACGTCAAATTATCGCTTGCCTCCGATGGGGGTGCCAGGAGAAAAGGGTGTTTTTCGAGAGCTTCGTCTGTATCCGAACGCTTTTGAAGACTCGAAGCTTGGAACGTCTTACGCGGCAACCTATGCACACGAAAGAGTGAATGCAGAGGCGCTTGATTACCGTGTGCGTCGTTTTGAGCCTGATGTGGTCTACATTTGGAATATGCGTGAGCTCTCGAAGTCTTTGCTGTTTCGTTTGCAAAAAAAAGGTGTTCGGATCGTCTATGATTTGCATATGGACTGGTTGTTGCCGGAGAGCTTTAATCGAGATCCTTGGTATCGCTGGTGGCGCGCTAATCCGAGCCTGCAATCTAAGTTGTATCGCGGTTTTATGCACTGTATTGGTAAGGCCCGACGCGCCTTGGGGATGATGCCTATCGGTGAAGCGCACGAGTTGAACTTGGAGGGGAGTTATGTCGCGAGTTGTTGGCTCCGTGATCAATTAACCGATGCAGGCATGACTCAGGTCGAATCTTTACCGGTTATTTATCCTGGGACTGATGTCAGAATATTGAAGCCTAAAGAACGTTACGTGAGGCGCCGTCGTTTTATGTGGGCTGGACGATTAACAGAGGCCAAAGGCGCGGATATTGCCGTGGCTGCGGTGGGCCTCTTAAAGCAGCGCGGAGTTTATGTGTCGCTCGACCTATTTGCACTGGGCGAGCCCAGTGAGCGCAAGGCCAAGCGCAAGCGAATTGAGACGGCTGGCCTAATCGATCAGGTTACTATGCGTGGGATTCGTCCGGGCGAATTGTTCGAACACTATGAGTTTTACGACGCATTGCTTTATACGAGCCGGTATGGGGAAGCTTTTTCTATGACTGTGCTGGAAGCAATGCTATCGAAGCTTCCATGTCTTGTGGCCGATGTCGGCGGTAACTCGGAAATACTAGAGCACGCGCATGATGCCTTGATGTTTGAGGCTGGTAGCGCTCAAGCTTTAGCAGATCGAATGCTTGAGTTTGTGAATCGTCAAGATATGGGGGCCGAACTTGCTGAGAACTCTATTGAAAGATTGCAAGCGGAGCGCTCGATTGACACATTCTGCGAAAAAATCACTCCTCTTCTCTCTGAGCACTCGTAGCTCGCCTAGCTGGATTCAACAATAAGATGCCCGAAGCACCATACATTAAACACGTAAAATACGACGAGAACAGCCCGATCATTGATCGTGAGCAGCTAGATATGCTTGTTGTCAGCGATGGGGGGGAGGACGATCTTGAGTTGGCAGGCGAGTTGTTTGAACTTTTTGCCAATGAAAGTGCAGCTAAGTTGGATGCGCTACCTGAGGTTTGCTCGCAGGGCGATGCGAATCAATTACGTAACATTGTGCATTTCGTTGCCGGCAGCGCGGGCAATTTGGGGCTTGCTCGTCTCTCCGCCTTTTATCGAGGTATTGAGCAAGCAATCGACGAGCAGCGCCTGACGGATCTATCTGAAGTCGAGGCCCCCATTCGCTACGAGTTCGAGATTGCGCGCGATGCGTTTCGAACGAATTTTAACTTGTAGCCGAGCTCGATTTCAGTCGACCATCAGTCGATGTCGGGCGTCTCTTGCTCGAAGCCATGGATGTGTTCGGTCTCTTCGGGAGTCGTCATGACTTTGAAGATGCACCAAAAGAGTAGGGCGCTGACAGAGCCCACGGAGAGTAGCATAATGATCCAGCCTGCGGTTGTCATAGTCTATTGTTTCTTGTTGAGGTTTTTATAATCGGGGTTGATAGCGGTGATCAGGGTGAACAGGCCTGCCACCAGCAGAATGAGGCCTACGCTTAAGCGAGCCACCGTGTTGGGTTCAATAAATAGGTCGACGACATAGTTGCTGTAATGTGTTTCGCCAGTGCTGAGATTGATGCCGAAGATATTGGCCGCCATCCAGAGCCCAAAGATGATTAATAGGAGGGCTGGGCTGATATACTTCATCACGAAGCTGAAAAAGCGCGGAATGCGAATAGCCGCCCCTTGCTTTGCAAAGTCCAGGCCTTTGTCCGCGCCGAGCACCCAGCCAAAGATGATGATTTGAAAGGTGGACAGCACAAAGATCAGGAAAGTGCCAATCCAGAAGTCGAGCGTGTCGAGAGCTTTTACATCCTTGCTGAAGTAGACCACAAATCCGCAGCCGATTGCGGTGATTAGGCCCAGCAGCGCCACCGATTGCTTGCGATTGATTTTCATCGCCTCCTCCAGGAAGGCGATGCCAGGCTGTAGCATCGAGAGTGAGCTGGTGACCGCGGCTAAGAACAACAGAAAGAAAAACAAGAAACCAAACATTTCGCCGAAGGCCATGTTGGCAAAGACCATGGGTAACACATTGAAGCCTAGCCCGAAGGTGCCCATGCCGGCGACACCGGCCACGCCCAGGAAGGTCACAGCCGCGGGCAACGTGATCAGGCCCCCCAGCGCGACTTCGCAAAACTCGTTGGCACTGGTGGCGGCCAATCCGCTCAGCACGACATCATCGTTTTTCGACATGTAGCTGGAGTAGGTGATGATCACGCCAAAGCCCACCGAGAGTGAAAAGAAGATTTGCCCGGCCGCCGCCAGCCACAGTTGTGGGTTGAGTAATTGTTGGCGCATTGAAATATGGCGCACGCGCATGGTATCGCTATTGGCCGCAGCGGCGTTCACCGCGGCCAAGCGCTGCTCGTCAACGACCTCGCGGTCGACGACCCAAGTGCCCGTCTCATCCTTCAGCTCAACCACATGTTTGACCGGATTCCACATGAAGCCGAGGCCATTACTCACATTGCGAGCAGGCTGCTCGAGATCGGGGGTGCCCAGTGTCAGCACTCGCAGCAAAATGATGAACGCGATCACCACGAGCGTTGGCATCGCATATTTACAGAACAGCTCGATGCCCCTCGAGATGCCGCGATAGATTAATACGAAGTTTAGAATAAACACCAGTAGCAGATAGAAGCCGACTTGTTGCAGGCCAAAGCCCATGGCGCTCCCGTCCGCGCCGATTCCTATGAAATTGCCCCAGAACTCTCCTGATTGCTCCACACTGGTAAAGTCCATGTTTCCTGTCAGGAAATTGACCGCATAGCCGAGGCACCAGGCCTCGATGTAGACGTAATACATATAAATGATGACCGGGATCAACACCCCGATCACCCCGATGTATTTAAAGGCAGGCCTACGTGTGATATAGTTGAAAATGCCGGGACATGAGTTAAAGCCCGCTTGCCCGCCGTGACGCCCCATGATCCATTCAGCCCAGCAGATCGGCAGCCCGATCAGTAGAAAGGATATGAAATAGGCCAGCATAAAGGCACCGCCGCCATATTCTGCAGCTTGTCCAGGGAAGCGCAGGAAGTTGCCTAAGCCCACTGCGCTTCCGGCGACGGCTAAAATAACGCCGAGTCGAGAGTTCCATGATTCTTTGATTCGTTTAACCATCGTAATTAGTATCAAGCATTCGGAGCAGTTCCGGTGCCAGAAAAAAATAGCGTACTGACTCGCTTCGTGCCCGTTCCGTGCTTGCTGAAAAAATCCAAGCTATCGGAGTGACTTTACGTGGAGGGGGCTTTTAGATCGGTAGATGTCTTTGATTGATCGCTATGTTTTAAAAGAATGGCTTGTCGGTTTCACGCTCACCATGGGCGTGATTATTGGTATCCTGATTCTACAGAACATGTATGACTCGCTGCCCGATTTGCTCGATACCAACGCCAGCTTTAAGCAGATACTCTTTTATTACAGCCTCGCGCTGCCGACCTATCTGCCTGCGATTTTGCCCATTGCCTTGCTGGTCTCGCTGCTTTTCACCCTTGGCACTTTACACCGCAATAATGAGATTATCGCTATGCGCGCATCCGGGGCGAGCCTGCTACGTGTCAGCCGTTCACTCTGGGGCGCTGGCTTGTTGCTCACGATGTTACTGCTGTATTTGACGGCATATGTCATTCCGAAATCGGTGGAGCAGTCGCGCACCTTTTTTGATAATCTTGAGTTTGCCGCCGATGAGGCGGAGCGGGACGCGCGCGAGGTGGGGCTGATTTATAATCTCGGCTTCGATAATCGCAAAGATGGGCGGCTGTGGATTATGAACCGCTTCAGCGAGCGCGCATGGCTCGGCCTAGGAGTCAACGTGCATACTCGCGATCCATCCGGGCAAGAGTTGAGTCGTATCTCTGCCAGCGAGGCCTATTTTGATAATACGCAGGGCAGTTGGGTCTTTATCAATGGGCGCGAGTTACTACTCGACCCCGAAACTGGCGATCCGCTGCGAGCACTTACCTTTAAAGAAAAGAAATTTGAGGACTTCGACGAAGACCCCACCTTGATGCTCGCCTTGCATAAAGAGCCCAAGGAGCTTTCTTTAAACGAGTTGCGGCGTATCATTAATACGGTCACGCCTGAGGAAAATCCTTCGGTACGTGCTTACTTGGTGCAGTATTACTCCTTGTTAGCGGCTCCCTTCAGTTGTCTCGTCGTGGTGGGGATCGCAGTGCCCTTTGCTGTGGCAGGCGTCCGTACCAATCCTATGATTGGCGTTTCCAAAGCGATGGGCTTCTTTGTCATTTTTTATCTATTGATCAGCATCGCGTCCATTCTGGGCGAGCGGCAGATCATATCCGCGATGCTGGCTGCCTGGCTGCCCAACCTAGTGATGCTGGCGATGTCGGCACGACTGTTTGCCAAGGCTCGATAATTTCTTTCTTATGGAAAATTTAACAAGTATTCAACTGTCTGCAGCGCTGCCAAATTTGGGGCACCCATGGGTCGCGCTGGATCAATTGACTGGTCCGCTCCCGACTGCAGCCTGCGTGGCCACTTTGCTCGATCCATCAGGCCAAGCGCTCGGTAGCGGGCTTTTCGACCCCAGCGATTCGCTTGCGGCATGGCGTCGTTTCAGTCATGCTGAAGGCGCACACTTCGATGGAGCCTATATCGCGAGCGCGCTCAACGATGCACTGGCGCGCCGTAGCGATGAGCATTGCCAACGTTTGATTTGTTCCGATGCCGATTATTTGCCAGGCTTGGAAGTGGAACTTTATGACGGCGTGCTCTGCCTACACTCGACGCATCCCATCGTGGATGCCGAAATGGACGAAATTGTGGAGTCTTTGAAAGAAGCCTGCGAGCCCAAGGAGATCGTACTATTTCAGGCCGACGGCGTCCGCACTCTGAGTGGTCAAAACTTGAAAGCGCGTTGGATCGAGATCGATGGCATCGCCTACCGGATCGACCTACTGAATACGGAGAAGCCGCGCTTTTTCCTCGATCAACGCGAGCAACATGCACTGGTCGGAAGCCTCTGCGAAGGTCGCACAGTTCTGGATGCCTACGCGCACAGTGGCGCATTTGCTCTACAAGCCGCCCGCAATGGAGCCGAGCACGTGGTGGCGGTGGACTGCTCCGATATTTGCATCAAAGCCATCGGAGCGCAGGCGCAGAAAAACAATTGCTACGTCGAGACCATTGAGGCTGATGTGGCGGCATTTTTAGCGGAGCGCAAACTAGGCGAGCTCGATGCGATCATTCTAGACCCGCCGCATAGCGAAGCATTCGATGCCGCCGCAGTGGAGGCACTGCACACCCAAGCATTTAACTGCCTGCCCGAAGGCGGCCTGCTCGCGACTTATTGCCGTTCCACAAAGACCACGGCCGCCGAGTTTGAGGAAACGGTCGCACGCGCTGCGACCGCCGCAGGGCGTGAGGCACGTATCTTTGCCCGCACGGCACAGCCATTCGATTTTCCCGTGTTGCTGAACTTCCCCGAGAGCCGCTACTTGAAAGGTCTCATCCTTCAGGTTGAGTGAGCGGAGAGTCTTTAATAACTCCAGACATAACGTCTCCATCGGTGCGGAGACGAGCTTGCGACTTACGCTGAGCGGACAGAGTGAAGTGGTTCCACCATGCATCTATTCTAGATGAATGCTTTGAAGTTCATTGGCTATGCTTAATTTTTGCGTGCACGCTCTAATCGGAGCCTGCTTTGGGGATGTTGTAGTGTTTTAAAATACGTTGCGTGGCAGCCTCCATGGTGGCTGCGTCGAGGACCATGTGTTTGAGCCCTTGGTCGGGCATGAATTCGATGCGGTGAAACTCGTCTTGGGGCTGGGCAAGTGCCTGGGTGATGTCTGCGAGTGTGTGGATCGTTTGGCCATTGATGCGGTCGACGATTAGCTGGCGGATACTTTCGTAGCCGTGATTGTAATCGTCGGGAATGACGGAAGATAAGATGACTAGGCCGTGTCGCTCGGGGAGCTCTGCCTGGTAACTGTAGTAATCGAGTAGCAGTGGCTTGTTTTTGCCATAGGTTCTGAGGTAGGGCCCGGTGATCGGCTGGAAGAGCAGGCCGCCCGCGATTAAATATTCGGGGGCTTGATCGTAGAGATGCTCGGGCACGAGGTCTTTCTCGAATTCCGCACGCGGCAGAATGTAGTCAATCGTGAGTTCTTGATGGTCGCGCCAGATGCGCATGGAGAGAGTCTCGCCGGCATGCTTATCACGCGTCGCAAGTCCGTAGAGCGAAAGACGTCCGTAGGTCGGGTCGATGTATTTGCCGTCGTTATCGATTTCAAATCCATTGATGGCGAGTAAGACATCGCCTACGTGTAAGGTGTTGGCCGCGAGTCTGTGGGCGCCGACTTTGGTCACGACGACGCCGATATCGGTGTTTGTCATGCCTTTGGATTGCAGCAGGGCGGGGTTCTTGCCGCTCATTACGCTAAAGTCAAAGTGACCGATGCCTAGATCCTGACCGCTAGTTTGTTGTTTGAGCACTGAGGCGATGAAGGGGGCCGGTAGTATGTTGAGCTTGTCGTTAGAATAGGAGGAGGTGAGACCGACGATTTCGTTGTTGGAGAGAATCACTTCGGCCCAACCAGTGCCGTCCATCTCAGTGGAGGCGGAGAGTGTTAAGTGGTTTACGTAGCTCATCTTACTTTTGCCTATGGAGAGTCGGACGATTTCGGCGGCGCGCTCTTCGATGCGTCCATTACGCCAGCGGATGATTTGTAACTCGCCGGACTGCGGAATGTTCTCGGAGAGGCGTGTGGGGCGCATGCCTTCCCAAAATACGGGGTCCTCGACATCGAGGATGGCAATGTTCGCGTAGTAATTGATCCACTTGAGATTGGCGGTGTATTGATGCGTGATGCCGCCTTTGCGCACGCGGCAGAGCGTTTGGCCCGAGAAGCCGTCGGCTGTAGTGAGGATCTGATGTGCTCCGATGACAATGCCGTTTTTACGGCTTTGCTGGCTGCTGGTATTCCAGGGGAGGCGGTAGTTGTAGGCGGTCTTGCTGATTTCGATTTCAACCAGTGCGGCTGAGCTGTCGAATGCAGGCGCTTGGTGTGTGCGAGTTCGGTTGCTGGCTTGCGCTGCCTGAAGTAACAATAGACTGCAAAAAAGTGTGAGTGCGATGTGCTTAATCATGCTGTGCCTCGATTCTATAGGCTTGTGGGATCTGGTAGGTGTGGAGTAGTTGCGCATTGGCCTGTTCGGCATCGTCGCGGCGGAGCGCTTCCACGCGCCCCGATAGGAATTCGAAGCGGTGAAATTCGTCATCACCCGCATTCAACGCCTGTAGCAGGTCCTGCATCGAGTGTATCTCCTGACCGTTCAATTTGGTGAGAATGGATTTCGTGTGCACGCCAAAGTCGATATTACTGGGGTGTTGCAGCACTTTGGACAGCACGATCGGCTGAGCTTGCGCGTCGGCTTCATCCTGAAAGGCGCGATACAGTAGTTGGTAGAGGACATCGGTGCGGAAGTTCTTTAACCAATCTTTGCCGAGTGCACTGCAGTAGTTGTTACTGAGCTCGGTAAACACGATGCCGCCCACGATCAGATAGGGGGGCAAGGTGTCGTATTGGCTGCCAGAGATACGGTCGGCGGTATTTTTGTAAACCGGGAGGTCGATCGTGAGTTTCTGGCCATCGCGCCAGATTAGCAGATTTAGCGATTCACCATCCTGCACCGCGTCGAAAAGAATGGAGACGTGTAGGCGGTTACCTTCGTATAGAATCATGCTGTCGCTGCCGACTTCGTAGCCTTCGACTTCCAGAATGACGTCGTTCTCGCGTAGTAACTCGTGTGTCTTGGGGAAGGGCTGTAGGAGCATGTCGATGCGTGCACCGATGTTGTTATCGGGCAATTGCAGTGCTTTGCGGAAGGCTGGATTGTGTAAGCGTGCGGTGCTGATGCCCGCGTCGGGGAAGCCTTCGTAACTGCCGTCTTCAATGTCTTTTAGAAAGTGACGAATGATGTTGGGTGGAATAAAGAAGCCCGCGTTTTCGAGGTTCGGGTTGCCTTGAAAGGAGACGCCCACCACCAGGTCGCCTTGTAGGGCGGGGCCACCGCTGTTGCCGGGGTTGATGGCGGCATCGGTCTGCACAGTCAGTAGCGAGCGGTTGTAGATATGAGCGTAGCGCTGCACTTCGATCCGTGAAATGACCCCCTGCGTGTAGGAGATCTGCTGGCCGCCAGCCGGATAGCCGTAGGTGGTGACTGCGGTGCGCACTTTAGGTAGCGTGCCGATCTCGAGTGCTTGCATGCCTTCGTAAAACGCGGGGTCGAGCACTTTGATGACAGCGAGGTCACAATCGTGCCCGACGTATTCGATGGCGGCCGGGTAGAGCTTCGGGTCCTGGTAGCGACGCACTAAAATTTGCTTGGACCAGCTGACCACGTGCGCGTTGGTCATTATGCGGTCGCCCTCGATGACGAATCCACTCCCCGTGTACTGGCCGACACGTGAGGAACGCCATGGCTCGACCCAATTCGGTTGTTGTGCGAAGTTGATAATCTGCACAACCGCTTGTTCTGGGGCGGCCGCGTGTAGCGTGTAGGAGCTAAAGATCAGTAACAGACAAAGGCAGCGTAAAATCATGTGTCGTTCAGCTTTACGAATCAGAAGAGCGCGTCAAGTGCTTGGCGGGTGCTCGCGACCCACTGGTGGTATTATATTGAACGAGATCCGGGGGGGCGCGCTCTTACAGATACGCCAGCAATCGCTCGCTCCAAGGCGGGAAGGCTCGGCTCCTTGGGGAGTCCTAGCTGACATTGGTATTCTAAAATCGAGAAGCCGCTGGAAATTGGCCTTTACGCCTTTCTGTTGCGCGTGTCATCTTTAGATCAATCATCGTACCGATTTAATTTATTAGACACAAAATCTCAAAGTATGCTTTCACTTCTTATTTCAGCGCTGGTCGCTATCGCATTGGCGAGTGCCTTAAACGCTTCGCACGCTAGCACCGGCACGACCGTCATCTTCACCGTAGCCGGATTTTTTGGCAGCTTTTTCCTGATCGGGTTTCTGGTTCGGAAAAAGATGTCCAAGGCCCAAGGCGCGCTGCAGGAAAGCATGCTATCTGCTCAGAAACGCATGCAGCGCAAGGTGCAGCAGTTCCAAAACAAGCCGGGCGGCAACGTGAAGCAGATGCAACGTCAGATTGAAATGGATCAACAGCTCATGCTGAAGCAGGGCTTAGAGCTCACTAAGGGCCTGGAGCCCTTCCGCAAGTGGTCCATTCTTACGGGGCGTCAGATTGCAACCATGCGCTTGCAGTTTCACTACCAGCTCAAGGAGTTCGACAAGGTAGACGAGATTCTCGCCACATGTGGCTTTTTAAGAGGCCCTTTGATGATGGAACCCATGACGGTGGCCATGAGAATGGCGCGCTGTTATAAGAACGACGATTTAGAGGGCGCAAAAAAGGTCTACAAACGCCAGATTATGTGGTTTCGCGGCGATCGCGGCGCTTTGCTCTACGGCTTAATGTCGTGGATATATGTGAAGACTGGCGAGCCCGATGAAGCCCGTCGTGTCTTGTTGAAGGCCAAAGAGTCCACTGGAGTCGAGATCTTCGCCCGCAACTGGGAGCACCTGTCGAATGATCGTGTGAAGAGCTTTTCGAATGCAGGCTTGGGCGACGAATGGTTTAGCCTCTACTTAGAGAACCCTCCTGCGGTTAAGCAGCAGCGTATGCGCGGTAATCCCCGCAATCCGCGTGGCTTCTAACACGCCTAGGCGCAACAGATACGATGCGAAATGCGTCTGACGAATAGACACTCAGAGGCAGCTGCTAAAGGGGGACATTCAGCCTATCGACATCCGCGATGTCTTCTAGCTCATCTATGAGCTTTGAAATCTCTTTGATGCGGTCAATGCCGCCTTGGTAGTGAATGCTTAGGCCCCTCGTGTTTATTGTTGAGTGGATTTGCTGCCCGTTTCGGTTAGCTGGGCTTAAATTGCGCCTTGTCGATCGCTTTCATGTAGGCTTCTTCCTGCGTGATGATGTCTTGGTCCAGTAGCTTTTGGAGCGAGACATCCAGCGAGATCATACCTGAGCTACGGTTCTGGTCGATGATATTACGTATGCTGGCGAGCGCGTTATTGCGTATGCAGTTGGGCAGCGAACCGTGCTTGAGTAGAATCTCATGTACCGCGATGCGGCCGCCGTCTTTGCGTTTGCAGAGGAGCTGCGAGACGATGCCGCGTAGGGTTTCTGCCAGCATGATGCGGGCCTGATTTTGCTCGTCGGCTGGAAAGGTGTCGACGATACGATCGATTGTTTTGGTGGCACTATTGGTGTGCAAGGTGGCGAAGACCAGCATGCCCATCGCTGCGCAATTTAAAGCGAGGCGGATGGTTTCCATACTGCGCATTTCGCCGATTAAAATGACGTCGGGATCGGCGCGCATGGCCCCGCGCAGACCGGCGGCAAATGAGCGAGAGTGCTCGCCGACTTCGCGGTGCAAGATGGTGCTTTTCTTATCTACGTGAGAGAATTCGACCGGGTCCTCTAAGGTGATGATTTGGCGTTCGCTGCTCTCATTGATCTGGTCGATAATGGCCGCGAGTGTCGTGGATTTTCCACTACCGGTGGGGCCGGTGACCAGCACTAGACCTTCTTTGTATTCGGCGATATTTTTAAGTGCGGGCGGCAGGCCGAGCTCGTCGATGCCTGCGATCCGTGAGGGAATCTGACGCAGCACGGTGGCCATGCCCTTACTATTGCGAAAGAGGTTCATCCGAAAGCGTGCTTTGCCGGGAATCTCGTGCGCGAGGTCGGCATCGTGGGTCTTGAGGAAAGACTCCCAGCGGTGCTTGGGCGTGACGGCTTGTAGCATCGACTCCATCTCGCTGGTTTGAATGGGCTGATCGTTAAGGGGGTGAATGACGCCATCGATGCGTGTTTTGGGCGGAGCACCCACGGAGAGGTGGAGGTCGGAGCCGCCTCGTTCGAGCATTTCTGTGAGCAGTGTGTTTAAAGTGTTCATACTGTGGGGAAGTGTGTGGTGCTTAGTGGGCGTTTTCGGCGTTGAAGCTGTGCTCGGCCGCAGTTTCAGGGCTGATTTTGCCTTGTTTGAGGAGTTCTTGCACGGAGTCGTTCATGGAGCGCATCCCGTGCTTCTTGCCGGATTGCATGGCATTTTGGAGCCCGGTTTCTTTACCGTCGCGTATGATATTGGCTACGGCATTGGTGTTGACTAGTAGTTCGCAGGCGAGCACCGCCTCGTCATCGACGCTGGGCAGTAGGCGCTGGCATAGAATGCCGCGCAGGGAGCCGGCCGTCATCGCGCGGATCTGGCTTTGCTGCCGTGGTGGGAACACATCGAGTAGACGGTTCAAGGTCGATGCGGCATCGTGGGTGTGCATGGTGGCGATCACCAAGTGCCCGGTCTCCGCGGCGGTGATGGCCATTTCGATCGTTTCTAGATCGCGCATTTCGCCGATCACGATAATGTCGGGGTCCTCGCGTAGTGCGGACTTGAGTGCAGAGTTAAAGGATAGGGTATGATCGCCGATCTGGCGCTGGGTGACAATACTGTTGGCAGACTCTTGCATCACTTCGATCGGATCTTCGACTGTGATGATGTGTTCTTTGCGGGTCTGATTCAGTTCATTGATCAGGCTGGCGAGTGTCGTGGTTTTACCACTACCAGCGGGGCCTGTGACTAAAATGATGCCGTTGTGGTAGGTGAGTAGTTGTTGGATGTCGGGCGCATTGGGAAAGCCGAGCTCTTCGAGGCTCATGATGTGGTCGGCCACCACGCGATATACGCCAGAGATACCGTTTTTGTGCTCCATTAGATTGGCGCGGAAACGCATGCCAGTCTGCGCGTCCTCGTTGTCGATGGTGAGCGCGTAGTCGAGATCCCAGTCGGTCTCGAACTGTTTGCGCTGCGCATCGCTGAGTAGGATGAGATTCATGCGGCGCGCCAATTCATCAGACAGAGGGGTGTTGCTTAGGTATACAATCCGGCGGTGGTGACGGATGCGCGGCCGGGCGCCGCCTGTTAGGTGTAAGTCACTGGCGCCGATTTTTTGACATTGGGCGAAGAGCTTTTTCAGGGCGTCGAGTAGTTCGGAGTCCGACAGCTCATTGAGGGCGGAGAATTTAGGGAAGCCCTCGGCACTGGTTTCGGCTTCTAGGGTAATACCGGGCAGTTCGGGCAGCTCGAATCCTTGTTGCGCATTTTGCAGTGCGGCATCGACGGCACCTTGCAGGAATTCTGTGTCGCTGACCCAGCCAGTACTGGCTAATAGTTTCGCGACGGAGTGAATGTCGGTCTCGGGCTCGAGATTGGCCGCCATGCCGGTGATTTGACCCGTCGTTAAAAGTTCGTTGTCAGAGCAAAAGTGAAGTAGCCAGTGGATTTCGGGGCGCATGTGCTATGTTTTTTTTAAAGAGAGTGGAAATTCGAATACGAACTTTAGACTGATTTGAATCAATCTTTTATGCAAATGCGGGCGCTATTTTAAGCTCTGAATTGTCTCGGCGGAATTGTGTTCTTTCCATTCGTGACGGCCACGCTTTTATTGCTCGTATGCAGACTGCGAAAATTGAGCTTAAAGAATTGGTATTTTTCGCCCGGCATGGACTTCTTGCTGAAGAGGCCGTGCTCGGGCAGCGCTTCCGCGTGGACGTGGTGGCGGAGCTCGATCCCTCGCTGGACCTTGCGCAAGATACGCCGGAGTCGACGGTCAATTACGTGGAACTCTTCGATACGGTGAAGACGATCTTTACCGGGCAACGCTTTAATATGATTGAGGCGGCGGCGGATCGAATTGCAGCAACTATTTTAGAGCGCTTTACCAAGGTTCAATCAGTCACCGTGACCGTAAAAAAGCCTTCGGTGCCGGTCGATTGTATCTGCGATTATTTTGCTGCGGAGGTGACACGATGCCGCTAGTGCGGGCATACCTCGCGCTGGGCAGTAACCTCGGCGATCGACTCGGGCAGATGCAGGCCGCACTGGAGCGCTTGACACTGCAGCCAGCACTGAAGGTGGTGCAGGTGAGCCCCGTCTACGAGAACCGCGCTGTTGGCATGGGGGAAGTGGATGACTTTCTCAATGCGATTGCTGCTGTCGATACCTCACTTGAGCCCTTAGACTTGCTCGATCGCTGCCTGATGGTGGAATCGGAGCTCGGGCGTGTGCGCAGCGGGCAGTGGGCCCCGCGCACCATCGATCTGGATGTGATCGCCTACGGCGAGGCGGTGATCGATCATGAGCGGCTGCAGCTGCCACATCCGCGCATTGAAGAGCGCGATTTCGTGCTGCATCCGCTGCAGGCTCTCGCACCTGACCTGCGCATCCGAGGGCAACGTGTCGCGGATTTGGCGGCGACTTTATCGATGGACGCATTGACACTGCGCAGCTGTGAATTACGCCTGCCTTCTGTTGATTGAGCTCTGAATTTATGAAACCTGCTATCGAAATCGAATATTGCCCCGGCTGTCGCTGGTTGCTGCGTGCTGCTTGGACGGCGCAGGAACTCTTAACAACTTTCGAGTCCGAGTTGGGCGCCGTCACTTTGCGTCCCTCCGATGCCAGCGGCACTTTCCACGTAAGTGTGGATGGGCAGGCCCTTTGGGATCGTAAGGCCGAAGGCCGTTTTCCCGAAATGAAAGAGCTGAAACAGCGCGTGCGCGACCATATCGCCCCACAGCGTCATCTGGGGCACAGCGACCGTGTAGAGAGGCAAGACGATGTCCGCTAGTATTTCCGAACAATGCATCGCGGCTGCCGAACGCTTGGCCGACGGAGTGGACGCCTTGGATTTTGCTGCGCCGACGACGCATATTTACAACCCACTCCGCTATGCTTGGACCGGGCATCGCAGTTACCTCGAGCAGCATGCGGCTTCGCAGAAAAAGGTTATTTTCATGGGCATGAACCCTGGGCCCTTTGGAATGGCGCAAACCGGTGTGCCTTTTGGTGAGGTGGCCATGGTGCGTGACTGGGTGGGCGTCGAAGAAACGATTCTCCGCCCCGAAAATGTGCATCCGAAACGTCCGATTGAGGGCTTTGCCTGCCAACGTAGCGAGGTCAGTGGGCGTCGCTTGTGGGGCCTGTTTGCTGAGAAATATCCCGTCGCAGCTGACTTTTTTGCCGATCACTTTGTGGCGAACTATTGTCCCTTGGTCTTTATGGAGGCGGGCGGAAAAAACCGCACTCCGGATAAATTGCCGGTCGCGGAAGTCGCGCGTCTCTATGCCGTGTGCGATCAGCACCTGCGCGAGCTGGTCGATCTTATGCAGCCCGAGTGGGTGATTGGAGTGGGGGCCTTTGCCGAGGCGCGTGCTAAGGAGGCCTTGCTCGGTTATGAGCTTAAAATCGGCCGAATTTTGCATCCCAGCCCCGCGAGCCCCGCTGCCAACCGTGGTTGGGCATCGCAAGCGGAGCAGCAACTGCAGGCGCTAGGCGTCTGGCAGTCGACGTGATTAGCTTGTCCTAGAATACGTTTTGGTAATGTATTTTAGCAGCTGGAATTATAACAGACCAACATTCTTCCATTAGTTTCGACTTGTTTTAATTCCAAATGCTATTAAGGGATCTTATGCTGAACACTTTAGATTCCTCACCGGCTACGGCCTATCCTGAAATCATCCAAGGCGGCATGGGGGCCGGCGTCTCCAATTGGCGCCTAGCCAATGCGGTCGCGAAACGCGGACAGCTGGGGGTGGTTTCGGGCACCGCGCTGGATACCATTTTGCTGCGTCGTCTCCAGCTGGGAGATCCGGGCGGGCACATGCGTCGTGCTTTAAAAGCATTTCCTTATCCTGAGATGGTGCAATCTGTTATGGATAAGTGGTACATCGAAGGCGGCAAGCAAGCGGACGAGGCCTACAAGCTCAAGCCGATGCCGACGGTAGACATGCTGCGCGAGGATGAGGAGTTACTGATCGTGGCCAACTTTGCAGAGGTGTATTTGGCTAAAGAAGGGCACTCTGGCATGGTGGGCATCAATCTATTGGAGAAGATACAATTGCCGACCCTACCTTCCTTATTTGGCGCCATGTTGGCCGATGTCGATGTGGTCTGCATGGGGGGCGGCATACCGCTCGGCATTCCCGGAGCGTTGGATAAGATGGCGCAATTGCAACCGGTGGAAATGAAGTTGCACGTGATGGATGCCGATCGTTCGCAGGAATACACCAGCTCATTTCACCCCGGCACCCACGTGTCTGCTGTGCAGCAGCCTCTGAAGCGACCTTTGTTCTTCGCTGTGATCTCCTCGGACGTGTTGGCCAAGACGCTCATGAAAAAGGCCAGCGGCAAGGTCGACGGCTTTGTCATCGAGAATTTCCGAGCTGGCGGGCACAATGCGCCCCCACGGCGTGGCGGTGAGTATACCGAGCGCGATGTCTGCTCGATCGAAAAAGTCGCGGCGCTGGGCATGCCATTTTGGTTGGCTGGAGGCTGTGCCACACCTACAGCTTTGGCCGAAGCCAAGGCCGCTGGTGCCTGCGGCGTGCAAGTTGGCACCGCTTTTGCGTGTTGCCAAGAGTCCGGAGTGACCGAGAAGATTAAAGCCGAGATCATTCAGCAGCACCGTGAGGGCAGGCTCGAGGTGATTACCGATTTTAAAGCTTCGCCTACCGGCTATCCCTTCAAGCGTGTCGAGGTGGAAGCCAATAGCACCCGCGACGCCTGCCGTGCCTGCGATCTCGGCTATTTGCGCCACGTGTATGCCAAGGACGATGGCAGCTTGAGCTATCGCTGCCCAGCGAGTCCGCGCAAGCCCTTCTTAAATAAAGGTGGCACCGCCGCAGAAGCCGAAGGCAAGCAATGCCTCTGCAATGGTCTACTCGCCACGATTGGTATGGGCACCGTGCGGCGGGGCACTCCGGTGCAGCCCTTGGTCACTTGGGGCGAGGATATGAGCTTTCTCGATCCGATCCTCGGTTCTGATAAAAATACTTACTCCGCCAACGACGTGATCGACTATATTCTGTCCCCCGTGTTGGCATAAATTAATTTTTTACCTTAGATATCTTTCATGCAACAAAACGCGATACGACATCACAGTTTCGGGAAGCCTCTCGAAGTCTTACAATTGGAATCCATCCAGCAGCCTCAGCCACAAGTGGGCGAGGTGCGCGTGCGCCTGGAAAAGGCGACCATCAATCCGTCGGATTATGGGATGATCGGTGGCAGCTATGGCAGCCTACGCGAATTACCCGCAGTGGCCGGGCGCGAGGGCGTTGGCGTCGTCGAGGCGCTGGGCGCGGGTGTGTCGGGCGTCGAAATCGGCACCCGCGTGCGCTTCCCGGGCGAGGATGGCGCATGGCAAGCATCTGCCTGTGTCGCGGCGGAAGATTTGCTAGTCGTGCCTGCCGAGGTGCCTGTGGACCAGGCCGCGATTTCATTTATCAATCCACCGACTGCTTATTGCTTGCTTAAAAAGATCGTGGATCTCAAAGCGGGGGATTGGCTGGTGCAAAACGCCGGCAATTCTGCTGTGGGGCTATCAGTCATTCAAATGGCTAAAGCCTTCGGCCTCAAAACCATCAGTCAAGTGCGCCGCGAAGAGCTCGTCGAGCCGCTCAAAGCTATGGGCGCGGACCATGTCGTGCTTGAAGGCTCGGGCTGGCCCAAGGGCGTGGCCGAGTTGACGGGGGGGGCGCCTGTGCGACTCGCGCTCAATTCCATCGGAGGCGAGAGCGCCATCGATCAGATTAAGGCGCTCGGTGAAGGTGGCACGCAAGTGACTTTCGGGGGCATGGTCGGCGACAAGGTGCGCTTTCCTACACGTTTCCTTATTTTCAATGACGTGCGTCTGACTGGCTTTTGGTGGGATCAATTTGGCAAGCGCCACGGTGTGGATGCCGTGCGCGAAGTCATGGCCGAGGTCTATGCGATGATGGCTGACGGCCGCTTAAAACTACCGATTGAACAAAGCTATCCTTTCAGTGAATACAAAGCTGCGATTCAGCATGATAGTCAGCCACGTTTAGGTAAGATTTTGCTTCATCCCTAGTTCGCTTTGTTCTTTTAACCACTGTTGTGGCGAGCTTCCGAAGGCTCGTTTAAAGGCTCTGGAAAAGTAGTAAACCGAACTATACCCTAATGTGTCTGCTGTTTCGGATACGCTCAAGTGATTGTGTAGCAGCAGGTCGCGCGAACGGTTGAGTCTGATTTGATTTTCGAACTCTCGCGGTGGGTAGCCTGTTTCGCGTTTGAAGGCGAAGCGAAAACGAGAGTAACTACATCCGAGCTTTTGGGCGAGTGCTTCTAGGTCGCTGCGTTGGTTTAACTGTTGTAGCATGGCTGCTTTGGCAGCTTGGACAATCGCAGCATCACTACATTGTGGCTGTGTGCGTTCGGGGGATTCGGCTTTCAAAAAAGCTAAAATGAGTGAGATGTGACTGGCTGCAATTTGATCACGTCCTACGATGTCTTGCTGTGACCAGTGCAATAAGCGATCGAACAGTTCTACGATCTCTTGCGAATGACGGGGTTTCAACACCGCTTGCTTGGATTGAAAAAATTGATGCATCACACGTGTGGCATCTGCGCCGCGAAAACCGACCCATGATTCGCGCCAGCCGGTGTTCGCATCTGGCTGGTAACGGTGCCACTCACCAGGAAAGATTAGTAGGGCGGTGCCTGATGTTACCTTTGTCATTGAGACGTTCTCTGATTCAAACACACCGCTTCCTGCTTCGATGAAGACGATCTGAAACTCGTCCAAGCTTCGGCGTCCATTGCTATCGAATAGATAGCTGAGTGGGTGTTCGGCATCGGGGTATTTTGCCTGTGGAGCGATCTGTTGTCGGCCTGTATCTAAGATGCGCCACCCCCAGCCCGATGCTGCGGGGTCGGAGGGGAAATAGCGGCTGTAGCTTTGCATGAGTGAGGAGGATGGTAGATGGAATTCGTATTTTTACGATGTCAAAAAGTGCAAATAATCTATCAGCCCGTGTATTCACAGAATCGAGAGGATCGGCTATGCTAGGCTTTTCTCTCTAAACTATAGCCCATTCTGATTTATCCTATGTACCAAGAAGCCAAAGAAATGTACGCCTCCATCGGCGTTGATGTTGAACAAGCTCTGACTGCTCTCGCGAGCACTCCGATCTCCTTGCACTGTTGGCAGGGGGACGATGTGGTGGGCTTTGAATCCGGCGCGGGGGCGCTTGGTAGTGGACTGGCGGTGACTGGTAATTACCCTGGCAAGGCACGTAGCATTGACGAGTTACGCCAAGACTTGGAGCAAGTCTTGAGTTTATTGCCGGGGAAGCATCGTTTGAACCTACACGCAATCTATGGTGATTTTGGTGGGAAGTCGGTGGATCGCGACGCGATTGAGCTGGCGCATTTTCAAACTTGGATCGATTGGGCTCAGGCGCAGGGCATCGGGATGGACTTCAATCCATCTAATTTTTCTCACGCTAAGGCGGACGATGGTTTCACTCTGAGCCACCCGGATGCAGGCATTCGTGATTTTTGGATCGAGCACTGTAAGCGTAGCCGTGCCATCGCTGCGGAGATTGGCAAGCAACTTGGGAGCGCTGCAGTCACAAATGTGTGGGTTCCGGACGGTATGAAAGATTTGCCGGCTGATCGCCAAGGCTTTCGCCAACGTCTATCCGATAGTCTCGATGCGGTTTTCGCGGACAAACTGGATGCTGCCCACAACATCGATGCTGTGGAGTGCAAGCTCTTCGGCATTGGCTCTGAGAGTTTTGTCGTGGGCTCGCACGAATTTTACATGGGCTATGCGCAAAAGCAGCAAACTGCGCTCTGCTTGGATGCCGGCCACTTTCATCCCACCGAAAGTATCGCGGATAAGATCTCATCCGTATTGATGTATGTGCCCGAGCTCTTGTTACATGTCTCGCGCGGTGTGCGTTGGGACAGTGATCATGTGGTGCTCTTTGATGATGCCACGCAGCAAATTATGCAGGAGCTCGTTCGCTGCGATGCGCTGCCACGCACCCATATCGGCCTTGATTTCTTCGATGCCTCGATCAATCGCATCGCAGCTTGGGCGATCGGTACACGCGCGGCGCAAAAGTCGCTATTACTCGCCTTACTCGAGCCGCGCGCTGCATTACTCGAAGCCGAACTTTCCGGTGATTACACCACGCGTTTGGCCCTGTTGGAACAAGCCAAGGCCTTACCATGGTCCGCGGTGTGGGCTGAGTTTTGCCAGCGTAATGATGTGCCAGATGAGCTGGGATTGCTGGCTAAGGTGAAAGATTATGAGAAAACGGTGTTGTCCGCTAGAAACTAGGCGTGGCCGAAAGCGTCCTTCAGGGTAATTGTATTCGGTGTTTGAGCACCAGTTTGATGAGTTCCGAAGTGCTTTCGATATTGAGCTTTTTCATGATCCGGTAGCGATGGTTTTCGACGGTTCGTGGGCTGAGCTTGAGTGTGTCTGATATGCTTTGGCTGGTGAGTCCTTCGCCGACCCAATAGAGTATTTCCTGTTCGCGGGGGCTGAGGATCTTATGCAGTGCGTTGGGATCGGATGCGATCTTGTAGCGATTTTCACGCACTAGTTTGGTGTAGTAGAGTCCACCTTCGGCTACGGTGAGCATCGCTTCTTGCAGTGTTTCGATCGGCTGTTCTTTTTCTACGTAGCCTTGAAAGCCGATGTCGTGTATTTGAGTCGTGGTTTGCTCATCCATCTGGGAAGTGATGGCCAGTAGGCGGGCTTGTGGATCATGCTTAAGGATTTGCTTGGCGAGCTCCAGTCCGTTGAGTTTCGGTATGACGATGTCCAGCAGCACCAGGTCCGGTTGTAGTTCGAGGTAGCAGGCAAGCCCCATCTCTCCGTCGGTGGCTTGACCCACGAGCGCGAAGTCTTCGCTTTGCTCGATGTGGTTGGCGAGCAGGTTGAGAAACAGCCGGTGGTCTTCGATGAGTAGGGTGCGATAGGCCATGATGAAGCGCTTAGTCTTGGGTATATTGGATCGGGCGGTAGTGTTCGTTACGAGTCGGAAAGAAGGGGGCGTCTGCTTCTGGTGCTTCGACTTTTTCCACGCCTTCCAGTAGGATGGGCAGGCTGCTAACTTGGGCGCTGAAAATGTCGGGTGATGTTGTGGCGACGAGCAGTAGCACCGGTTCGCTGAACATGCCCGACTTTCCAATCGCCGCCAGAGGCTCACCTGCTTGTATCCGCTCTCCCGTTTCAGGGCGGATGCTATTTTGCTGTAGATTGGCGAAGATCAAATAATGTTGTTGGTCGATTTGCAGTAGCAGGTAGTTGCCAGGGCCTGTGTCTGGATGAATCTGTCCCATGGGGAGGTCGGGAATGCTCTCATTGGCTGTGATGACGGTGCCTGTTGCCGGAGCGAGGATGGTGGCGCCAAAGGCTTCAGGGTAGGGACGATTGCGCTCGGAATCATTGAGAAAAGTCCTCGTCGCCGGGCGCATATGCACGCCGAATGCGCGCGGGGCTCGGCTGCTGGATTGCAGCATGTTGTTGAGTAGTGAGTAGCCACCATTCATCACGCAGAATTCCTCTGCAAATGGAGCTTTCAGCAGCAACGATTCTTCCAGGCGGGGCTCCCGTTGGGTTAGCAGGAGCTGGTAGCTGAGTAGTGCGGAAATCGCTAGTATAAATAGATTGGAAAGGCGGTCGATACGTGGGCGCAGGGGCAGCAGGATCATTGCAAAGACTGCGGCGAATATCCAATTTGTCTGTATCCACTGGTAGTATTCAGTTTCAGTGTTTTCCAGTTTGATGGCCACTATTTGTAGAGCGAATGCGGTCAGTGCTAAGCAGATCCATTTATTGAAAATGCTTAGCCAATACTTTATTTGTTTCTTTTGGAAGGGAGTTTTTAGGTGCTCCCAATACAGCTGTCCACGTGCTAAAAAGATGCATTGTATGACGAGCATGGTGGGTGTGCCGTAGCGTAGGCATAGTTCCATTAGCTTGGGCAAGGTGGCATCTTCACAGTGTCTCCATAGAATGGAGGCCAAGAGAATGTAGATGAAAGCTTTGATCAGAGATTTGTTCATTGGGATGCCTGATTCCAAGTTCTGAGGTAAAAGTAGCAATGCGTGCCCTGTTGGACTTGGCTGGTGATGTGTAAGTTGGACTTGTGCGCTTTGAGAATGTCGTAGCAGATCTGTAGGCCAATGCCGGTTCCGGGCTCACCGTTGACACCTTTGGTGCTTTCGAGTGCCCGTTGTTTACGCAGACGTTGCAGGCGTTCGGGCGTGATGCCGACTCCCCAGTCTTTGACAGATAGTTTTATCCGCTCGGAATCCACCTCGGCACTGATCCGGACACGACTCTCGGGGTGGCTATATTTTAGGGCGTTGATGGTTAGATTGCGTAGCACAGATGCGATACTTTCGAAGTCAAAACGCGCAAAGGTCTGTGGGGGAATCTCCCAGTCCAAATGAATTGCCTTGGTTTTGGCTAGCATGGTGAGTGCGGGAGTGATGGCGTCCTGTAAGTCGCTCAGCAGGTAGGGTTGGAGCCCGACTGAATGTTTGCCAGTTTGTAATTGTCCCCATAGCAGCAGGCTTTTAGTGAGCTCAGATAGGTGGGCTGCGCTTCCTTCGATATCTTTTGTATATTCTTTGATGAGTGCCGGCTCGAGACTTTGCGGTGAATCTGCGAGCATACGTGCAAGGCTGCTGACGCCGTCGATGGGGGCTTTAATGTCGTGAGCGATAATGCGCAATAGCTCGCTCTTTTGCTGGTCGGAGGCCGCTAACTCGCTGGTGCGGGCGGCGACGTCGTGTTCCAGTTGGTTGTTATACTGTTCCTGTAGCTCTGCCCGTTTCTCTGCTTCAGATAAGGCATTGGCTTGTGCGGCCTCTCTTTGGTCATTGACCATGCGTATGCGCTCACTCAATCCCACGGCCAAGACGCCCATTTCGATGCCAGATGCGTAGAGCCACTGAAGCAGCAGCTCGGATGTGGGGATGCCACCGGTCATTAAAATACTGGTATACTGCCAGGATACGATGAGTAATAAGAATGTGGCTGGTATGAAAAAGTAAGTTTGTGGTACCTTTTTGAATACACCGTATAGGGCAAGTGAGAGGGCGATTAAGTGACTGCAAGCCCAGATGCTGACGATGATGCTAATGATGGAGCGCCCAAATAGTGTGGCTGGACCGAACATGAAGATCGGCGAGGCCAGAACCAGTGCATTGGCGAGATAAAGCACCGGGCGATAGGCGCGCGGGCAGTAGTGCCTAGTCTGTAGAAATTCCAGTGCGAAACGTAGGAAGAGCCCGGCGGTGAGGACCAATAGGCCGCTGTAGAGAAAGAAATTGACCCCCGCGGGCAGCCAGGCTAGCTGGCCCATTTCGATTCGACTCAGCAGTGTGGTATGTAGATTGAAGTGGACAATGTGCAGTGCACAGGCGGCTAATAAGAAAAGAATATAGTAGAGTGTGTCTTGATCCCGCAGGGCTAAGTAGATGCACCCGTTCATTAAAATAAGCCCGGTCAGGAGGCCCATGTAGAGGAAGACCACGTTTTGCTCTGTGTGCGCACGTTCTACATAAACTGCGGGGCTCTCCCACATGGTGATGGCCGGGAGTAGCCAATGGTAGTCCCTCAGGTAGAGGAAGTATGTTTTACTTTCATGCGCGGCGAACTCGATCTGAAAGGCATGCGTCGCGAAGGGGAGTCCTTTTTGAGCGGAAGGAATGTTCTCGCCGTTCTGATACATCGTATAGCTGCCGTCCGGATGGATCTCGTAAAGTTGCGCGATGTCTACCCAACGGTAATCGATTTCCAGAACACGTTCGAGTGGGCGGTCTTCATAGTTGCTCAGTGGTAATTGTATCCAGCAACTCACGAAAATATCGGAGGAGGTCCGCGAGGTGTTCGGATTGTAGGCGGTGAAGCGATCTGGCTGTTGAGCGATTTCTAAAATTTCCTCAATATTGCCTAATGTTTGATCTTTTAGGATAGAGATTTGTGCCCCTTCCGTTACCGGCAGTGCTACGGTTCTTTCTTCCGGATATCGAAAAGCCCGTAAGCCGACGATTAAGGTCAGTATAAAAAATAGGAGGAATAGTGTATAGCGGTGGCTTTTTTTCACAGTAAACACGGATGAGCGGCATGGTCAGCTTCACGCTGCTTCCAATAGTAGTGTGCGGAAATGACTCAAAAAGCAACAGTGCGCTCTTTGAGTAATTTTACTCAAACGTACGATTTGCCCCGCATAACTAGTCGAAGCTAGTGTGATAGTATCTACCTACCAGCTATGAGAGATCTCCAATCGTCCCTTCCCTTTAGTCAATTACTACTCCTTGCGTTTTTCACTGCCGTTTTGGCTGTACCGCCCAGCTCCCTGCAGGCGGCGCTGCCGAGTGGCCTGGAAGTGAGTCATGGTGACATTCGCTTGTCCGGGGATGGGGCGCTTTTAAATATTCATCAGCTCACGCCACAGGCGATCGCCAATTGGCAGAGCTTTTCGATCGATGCGAATAGTGTGGTGAATATTCAGCAATTGGACGAAAGTTCGGTCCTGTTAAATCGAGTGATGGGGGCCGATCCTTCCAGTTTGATGGGGCAGTTAAGTGCCAATGGACGTGTGTATTTGATCAATCCCAATGGTATCGTGGTCGGGCCAGACGCATCGATCAATACTGCCGATTTTATTGCCTCGGCATTGGATCTTTCGGATAGCGATTTTCTGAATGGAGGCGACTTGTCTTTTGTGGGCGAATCCGCTGCCAGTGTGGTGAATTTGGGGCAGATCACCGCAGCCAATGGAGATGTCATACTCATTGCCCACCAAGTGTCTAATGCAGGTGAGCTACATGCACCGAAGGGGATGGTCGGACTGGCTGCAGGGCAAGAGGTCTTACTGATGGCTGAGGGCGATCCGCGTATAATGGTGAAAACTTCGCTTGCAGGACACAGTTCCGAGCTTGGCGTGGATAACAGCGGTGTGATCCAAGCTGCGGAGGCAGAGCTCGTGGCTGCGGGTGGAAATCTGTATGAGTTAGCGATCAATCAGACAGGCTACATTCAGGCGACTGGGGCCGAAGTGCGCAATGGGCGCGTGTTGCTTACCGCTGAGGATGGCGTGATCGCACATAGCGGGCAAATTCTCGCCAATAACGTCGACGGTAGTGGCGGCGAAGTCCTGATTGGGGGGGATTATCGCGGGCAGAATACAGCCATCGCCAATGCGGCGCGGACCGTAGTGACTGAGGAGGCCGTGATCGATGTGAGTGCCAGCAGTGAGCATGCAGATGCGGGGCGTGTGATCGTGTGGGCAGACGAAGCGACTCGCTTCTGGGGGAATATTTATGGTCAAGGAGGGGCGCAAGCGGGTGCGGGTGCCTTTGTGGAAGTGTCGGGTAAGCAGTATTTGGACTTTGCTGGTTTGGTGGATTTGTCCGCTGCAAATGGGGCAGCGGGCAGCTTGTTGCTCGACCCGGCTTCGTTGACTATTCAGCTGGCGGGCGGCGATAGTGCATCTTCATTGGGAGGCGACCCCTATGTATTTGGAGATGAGTTGGATTTGGGGTCGATCTTACAGGTGTCGACGCTGGAGTCGCAACTGGCTCTCAGTGATGTGACCTTGCTGGCCAGTTTGGCTGATGATGGAGCGAGTTCGTCAATCGTGGTCAATGATGCCGTTAGCTGGACCTCGGGGAATCATCTGACATTTGAATCGGCCAATGATATTTGGATCAATGCCGATTTAAATGCTGGCAGTGGTCATGTAGTTTTCGGCTTAGGTTTTGCCTATGATGGCGAGGTGCTCGGCGGGCCTACACTGACGGGTGATTTGATTGTCGATGGCGCGGCGTCGATTGTTGCGGATACGATCACCATCCGCAATAGCACTGTGGATTCCCATGTAGGGAATTCGAATTTTGGGCCAATGGGGGCGATTGACATCAATGGGGCGCTCACGGTGAATACTTTGGATTTTCAGTATACCAATCGTCTACCAGGTCGAAACGGAGCTGAAGGCGGTATTCGCGGAGGAATCTCAATTGATCATGCAGCCAATCAAATTGGAACGATCACTACCAGTGAGTCGGACGGGATGATTTATGATGATGTGGTGATTGTCGACAGTGCGGGCGGTCTCGTGCTGGATGGGTTTTTTAATGTGACGGGCGGGGATGTGAGGATTTCCACCGTGGGAGATTTAACCTTAAGCGCCGGCACTCAGCTCGCGGTCAATTCAGGTTATCCGGAACTGGATGGAGACGGGATGATTGGGGGGGATCTCTTTCTCGCGGCGCAAGCAGGTGCCTTTATTAATCAGAGTGATGCGAATGCTCTAATGCCAGATGGCATGGGCCGTTTTCTGGTTTATTCAGATAATCCCAGCGACACGGTAAAAGGTGGCCTGCTGGGGGCACCCGTTTATAATAAGACTTTCTCGGCCAACGCGCCGGACTCAATTACCCAGACCGGCAATCGTTTCCTATACAGTCTCGCTCCGACCTTAACCTTGACTGCGAATAACCTCTCCAAAACAGTCGGAGAGGCGAACCCCATTCTTAGTTTCAATGTGTCCGGATTGGTCGCTGGTGATACGGCTGCTGATGTCTTCAGCGGGGCACCAGCTTTGAGCACGAGTGCAGATATTACCAGTGCGATTGGCGAATACTCCATCGATCTCGCGACGGGCACTGTGGTTTTGTCGGATTATGATTATGGCCTGAACTTGGTAGACGGCATTTTATCGGTAGAAGCCGCAGCCTTAGTTGAGCTCTTGATCACAGCAGATGATATGTTTCGTTATTACGGTGATCACAATCCCGACTTCACTGCTAGCTTTGATGGCCTCGTCGACGGCGACGATGCCAGCGTAGTGAATGGATTACAGTTTAGCACAAGCGCGGACTTAACTTCCCCCGTTGGTAACTATACCATCACTCCCTTCGGCGCCACGGCAGAGGCTTACAATATTAGCTATGCCAATGGCACATTGACAGTGAACCCACGCCTTTTAACGATCACTGCATTAGACTTGGAGAAAACCTACGGGGATGCCTTACCCGCATTTGCTAGTTCGGTCAGCGGTTTGGCATCTTTTGATGATGAATCCGACCTTGGAAGTATCAGCTATAGCAGCACTGCCAGTTTGACCACCGCAGATGTGGGCGCCTATGCGATCACCCCTTCCGGTGGTAGCAACTCCAATTACAGTATTAGTTATGTGGCGGGCACTGCTACGGTAACTCCGCGCGCTGCCACAATTACTGCGCCCACGCTCAGTCGTGAGTATGGTCTAAATAATCCGACTTACAATGCCACAGGCTCGGGCTTCCTCAGTGGCGAATTTAATCGCAGTCTGGTCGAGTATAATGAGATTTCTGTGTTAGCTGGTATCGGTCACTATACTTTGACCCCGTCCGCTTACGTCGACCCCAACTATAGTATCAGCTATGTCGATGGCTCTTTAGAAATTACCAAAGCGCCCCTGACTTTGACGGCGAATAGTTTTAGCCGTGAGTATGGTTTGGAAAATCCGAGCTTTAGCTTCTACGATTCGGAGTATCGCTTGGGGCATAGCAGTTCGGATGTCTTTAGCGATATTCAGCTATCGTCAACGGCTGCGGTGACTTCCTCCGTCGGCACGTATTCGATCGATTTGGACGTCACCCAAACGAATGAGAATTACGATGTAACGCTACAGAGCGGGAAGTTAACGATTACCAAAGCGCCGCTCCTGGTGGCGCCTACATTAGCTACAAAAATCTATGGTGAGGCGAACCCCGACTTTAGTGTGACCGCTTATGGTCTGCGTAATGGAGATACTGCAGATGTTGTGACTTCAGAGCGGTTCCAAGTATTTGCCAATGAATACTCTGAGGTCGGTAGCTACGAATTGAGCTTATTGGCGGCCACTGCTCAGAACTATAGCCTGAGTTTTAATCCAAGTTTTCTGAATATTACACCACGAGAGCTGACTATTACGGCGAACGATGCGACTCGTGAGTATGGCGATGCCAATCCCATCTTTAGTGCAAGTTTTGATGGCTTAGCGAGTTTTGATGATGAGTCGGTCATTTCTAATCTGCGCTTGTCAACCTCGGCTACGCCCGCCTCGAATGCACTCCAGTATGGCATCCATGTGAGCTCCGATTCAAATCGAAATTATCAGATCAGCTACGAGCCAGGATTTCTAACTGTTACGAAGGCACCGTTGGATATTTCATTGAGTTGGGTCAGTCGCCTTTATGGTGATGGTAATGCCTCTGCGCTCTCGACTGTTGAGATCGAGGAAGCGTATGGTTTTAAATTAGATGACGATCTCAGTGATATACGGCTCAGTGATCTCTCGACTACAGCTACACAGTTTTCGGATGTCGGTAACTACCTGGTCAATGGGAGCATCGACTCTGAGAAATATGAAGTCAGAAGTCTAAACCCCGGTTTGCTCACTGTGACGCCACGACCTTTAACTGTTTTGATCGATCTGGATGCCAGCGAACGTGTGCGCAGTTATGGTGATGCAGGCCTTGATGTGAGTGATCACTTGATTGTAGCCAACCTGACTGCATGGGACACAGTTGAGACTGTGTTCGAAGTTGAGGATCCGACTCAGACATTCACGCCCATCGGAGAATATAATTTTACGGGCAAGGTGCTGGATTCGAACTATACGTTGAGCAGTTTTGCCAATACCAGCTTTACCATTCAGCAGCTCGCTTTGGATCTGGTTTTTGATGGTGCGACTCGCGTGTATGGTGGCGATGCGATCAACCTGTGGCATTATTTAGAGACCGATGAGCTCTTTGTTGCCGGAGATACGCCCGAGAGCGTTCTGAGCACGCCGACTGCAGATGTTTCTGTTAGCAGTGATGTGGGGGAATACCCCATTTCCGTCGCTAGCATTAATAGCAACTACACTGTAAACTCTATTACGGGTAAGTTCAGTATCACGCCGCGTCCGTTATTTGTCTATTTAAATGAGATCGAGCGCGTGTTTGGTAATGCGAATCCGTCTGGATACGCGAGCTATCGCATCGCCGGAGGCGCGAACGATCTGCTTAGTTTTGATTCGCTCGATAGCGTGTTACAGGTCAATGCACCTGAGGTGACGGCCGATGTCGGGACTTATTCGCTGACACCTACGATGCTTACAGATAACTATGAGCTACTTTCGTTTGAGGGCAGTATGACTATCAACCCACGCCAGATCACATTGCAACTGCCAGATTCCGTGCGACGTGTTTATGGTGATGCTAATCCCACACTCGATCCCATTGAGGTCTTAACTCCCAGTGGATTGGCCAATTCGGGATTAGCAAGTTTCCACACCGTGGCCGATGTGATTCACGCGGATTTACCTGCCATCGATGCGAGTCCGCAGGTTCTCTATTGGAGTGATGTCTTTTCCTTAAATAGTAATTACAATGTTGATTTTTCCGATGAGTTTCAGTTCCGAATTGATCCACGGCCGATCACGTTGGAACTACCATCTTTTACCCGATTGTATGGTGATCTAAATCCAGATGTGACTATCGTCGAGCGCAGCTCGACTGGCAATAGCCAAGGCTTGGCATCCTTTGATACCCTAGAGTCTGCTTTTCCTCTGAGCCTGCCAGATGAGTCTGCCAACGTGGGCAGTTACATGGCGAGCGTCAGCAATTCTAATTACGATATCACGAGCTACGGAGGTGAGATTCAAATCGATCCACGGGTGCTCAAGGTCGACGCGATGAATAAAAGCAGCATCTATGGCGAAGATCATGGCTCTTTCTCTGTCACTACCGTCGAGGGTTCGGATGGCTTTGCATGGTTTGATGATTCTCTTGAGCGACGTATCGAAATTTTGCTGCGCAGTGATCTGGATGAAACGACCGAGGTGGGGACTTATCAATTCGTGAATGAGAGTTTTGAGAACTATATCATTGATCTCCGTTATGGTGGCATCTTGACGGTGAATCCACGTCCGGTGACGATACAATTGCCCGGATTCACGCGTGTGTATGGCAGTGAGAATCCCGAGGATTCAATTTTTGCAGTGGCTGATGGTTCTGCGTATGGCCTCGCTTCGTTTGATCGTCTGGAGGATGTCATCTCATTGGGAGTGGAGACGCCAAGCATACAAACGGATGCAGGCACATACGCCTTCGATATCACTAGCGACCCAAATTACAATTTTAGTTATGTCGGAGAGTCGGCGTATACCATCACTCAGCGGTCCTTATTTTACCGGATTTCAAATGTCCTCAGGTCCTACGGCGATGATGCTGGGCAGTTGCCCTATCAGGAACTCTTCGCCAGCGACAACTCTGGTATCGCTTCTTTTGATACCTTTGAAGAAGTGGTTCATTTTAATGTGCCTGGAGCGGAAGCAAATGTTGGGCGCTACACTGTGACCGCGGATGTGGATGATAATTATCAAATCACACTGTTCGGTCCCACCGAAGGGCAGGCGCCTTATGTGCAGATCGAACCACGCTATCTATGGGTCGATTTGATGGGCTATGATCGCCTATACGGTGACGAAAATCAGCAAGATGGAGTTATTATTACACAAGGAAGCCTACCATCATTCGCGCAGATGAGTGATGTCTTCGAACTCTTTACACCGTCTGTCAATACGCCTGCTGGGGAGTATGTGGTGAGTCGAGTGCTGGATAATCGCAATTATACTGTGACTGTGAACCGTGGGAGCGAGTCGATGATCATCAGCCCGCGCACTCTCACACTGAGCCTGAATAGTCATCCTTTTGGCTACTATGGTGATGAAAACTTTTTCGCAGATTTTGTGATCGGCGGAGATGGCCTCGCGGCACATGATACTTATAGCGATGTGATTTCGGTGCCCTTGTTGGATCAGTTGAATGCGAACTCGGATGTCGGTTATTATCTCTTGGATTCAGTCGAGCTTGATCCCACTCGTTATACCTTGCAGGACTTTAGCGCTTCGGTATTCACGCTCTTGCCGCGTCAATTACAGCTCAGCATTCAGGATTTGTCTCTGGATTTTGATAGCATCGATGAGTTGATTGCATACTTAAACGATGAATACCTGGTGGTCGCCGCCGATGTGACAGGCCTACCTGCTGGTGAGAGTATTGATGACGCCTTTCCAATCATACGTTATCAAGTTGTGGACGATGAGCGTGTTCCACAGTTACCGGTGATACCGACTATGAACAATGTCGTGATCCCCGAGGTGTCTGAACTGGCAGCAGACTCTAGTTTAATCGGGAATGGGCTCACTTTGATCGCTGGCGCCAGTGCGCCACCATCGACGGGGGTAAGTCGCAGCTCCAGTGCGATTACAGAGGAGGGTGAAATCAACTTGAGTCAATATCTCACAGTTTACGATGGCTATGACACCGAGGAAAATTACGTGCTGACTGCGGTCCATAATGGCAGCATTCAATTGACCGTGCCGAACACCTTGTCCGATACATTAGTACAGTCCTATACGGGGACGAGCATCACTATCAATGGCACAGATTTCTCGCTCACAGATTTGATGGATCTGGCCAATCAGTCGAGCAACCAAGAGCTGACAGTGGTGAGTGGTAATCAGCCTGCGCCGACACTGGACAGTCTTTTTGCCGGGGGCGATTATAGTCTGGGGATTGATATGATGATGGCATTATTCGAGAGTCTTTTTTCGGATGGAGAGCGTCTGACTTTCGAGGAAGGGAGTTTGTTTTATGAAATTACCCGTAGCACCACAGGAAGCTTAGACGACCTTAGCCCATTCTTGATCCAGCGTTGGTTTGAGCGAAATGCCGACAGTCCGGATTTTATGACGATGCTGGCCGAGCCTTTGGCCGTGTATAGCCAGTCATTTTTAGATAAAGATCCTACGACATACAGTGCTGCAGAGCAGCAGTTCGCAGATTTATTAGGCGAGCATTTAGGCGATGCACGCGACGATGTGGCGGCACGTATGGTTGAGAAGCGAGATGCCTGGATCGCAGTCGAGGAGGCGAAAGGATCCAATTTAGTGGACTTGTTTGGTAAGGATGTACCATGGTCAGACTTTATGAGCGAAGCCGCAGGCGAGTTTGTAACGGATAATTTAGAAGGTAAAATCGTCGGCACTGCGATTGCGGCCGGAGCCTCCGGAGCGGGCGTTGCCACTGGTGTGGCGGTGTTAACCTCTTTTGTGATGCCCTACGCCTTCGGTAAAGTCGCTGCCGGTGTTGGCACTTCGATCGCTGCGGGAACGTCTTTGGCGGGGGCGAGTGCCGCCGCGCTTGTGGCCGTGCCAGCTGTCATTGTGGCGGGTGCCGTTGTTGGCAGTGTCGCACGTGGAATACAGGTATTCGACAATGCCGATCAGAAAGTCATCTTTGATGGTATTCAGAGTGAAGTCGGGCGAGACATGAATCCCGCAAACTTTGATTTAACAAATAGTGCAGGTGAGGACCATACGCTCAATCAGTCCATCCTGGCTGGGGCGCTGGCGAGTATGCTGTTCGGCGGGTAGCCAGGCAGATTATATATAAAAACTACTACTACCGATATTAGAATGAGCGTTAAAAATACTTCAGCTTTCATACATCTGTCATCACGGCTCTTGTTAGCTCCACTCATGATTGCTGCAGCTGCAAATCCGCTGCATGCACAGAACCTGGAGAAGATACAGCCTGAGCCCGTGCCACAATTAGTCGAGCCATTGGTCTCAGACTCGCCAACGCTGGATATTCAGCAGTTAAGAACCGATTTGATTGGCGCGAATCAGGGGGAGCAGATATTACTCCAAGAGCTGAAGCAGTTGATCATTTTAAAGGATCCTGCTCAGTTGGATACTTTGCAATTGCAGCCCGGGCGGACGACTAACTTGGCCGAGTATCCCGAGCTCGACAGCGAGGGCATGAGAGGAGTGATCGAATTATATCTCGGTTTGCCAGTCTCCCAAGAATCGCTGCAGCGCTTACGGTATTCGATCAAATTGATCCTGAGTCAGGACGGCAAACCCTTTTCATCGGTGTATATTCCGCCGCAGGATATTACGGCAGGCGCGGTGCAAATTGTGGTGCGCCCGAGTACAGTCGGTGAGTTGCGAGTCGAGGGGGCGCAGTATTTTTCTGAGGCGAGCTATCTTTCGCGCCTACAATTAAAGGCGGACGGCCAGATTGATCCGAAAACTATACGCACAGGCATCGATCGTATGAATCAAAATTCCTTTCGTTCCGCAGCTGTGCGCGTCGAAAAAGGGGAGGCGCCCGGCACTACGGATGTCGTGCTGCAAGTGCGCGAGCGTCAGCCATATCGTGTGTTTGCCGGATACAATAACACCGGCAGTTTGAGCACCACTGAAGACCGTATGTTTGTCGGCTTCACCTTGGGCAATGTATTTGGCCGCGCGCATCAAATGACCATGCAAGCGACCAGCGATTTGGATATCGAGCACTCCAAGTCAGTGTCGGGGAATTATACTATGGATCTACCCTATAATCACACGGCGACATTTTTCGGAGCTTATTCTGAAATCGTGAGCTTGCCCAGTGGCGGTTTTGATCAGGCGGGCACCAGTTGGCAATTAGGGCTTAATTATCAGATCCCGCTGCCCCCCATCGGACAGGCCTACAGTCATCGTGTGAATCTGGGGCTGGATTATAAATCCAGTGATAACAATCTAGAGCTGAACTTAGCGCCCTTTATCATTCCTATTTATGATAATCTGACGCATGTCGCACAGTTTCGTGCGCAGTATCAGGGCAGCCTGACGGATCGTTTTGGCAGCACCAGTTTTGCAGCCAAATTAACTTATTCGCCCGGTAATTTAGGCTCCAAGAATGAAGACGATGCCTTCGGACAGTCGCGGGCATTTGCGACCGCTGACTATATCTATACCAATTTTGAATTATCGCGGAGCACTCATTTCACAGGCATTATGGATGGCTGGACATGGTTATTGCGCGGGGAGCTGCAGCTTTCGGACAGCAATCTACTCAGTAGTGAGCAGTTTAGTGCCGGCGGCAGCAATTCCGTGCGTGGTTATGAAGAGAGCGAAGTGGTGGGCGACAATGCTTATTTCATCTCGCAGGAACTACAATTGCCGATCATTCCAACCAAGCTGCGGCTACCTGGATATGAACGTGATGGAGCGCTGCGTCTCTTTGTGTTCGAGGATTACGCCAAGACCTGGAATACCGATAAGCTGAGCGGGGAAGAGGGCTTTTCTTTACATAGTGTCGGAGCAGGCTTGCGTTATCAAGTGGCGCAGGATTTGACCTTTAACCTGTCCCATGGTTGGCAACTGCGTGACAGCGGTAGCAGTAGCACCGGGGATAACTATCGCAGCCACGTCTCCATTCAGTTCAGCTATTAGTGCTGTGTGTGTGCACTTTAGTTGGCTGTATCCAAGAGCGTCTGCACTGAAGTTAGCGGCCCCGCGAGCGTGAGCTCGTCGCCTACTTGCAGTTGCTCCGCAGCGGAGAAACTAACTTGTAGCTTGCTGCCTCTTCGAATGCCGACGACTTGTATCCCAAAACGCGCAGGCCAGTTTAACTCACTTAAGCTACGGCCTGACCATGGGGAGGATTGGGCAATGACCAATTTAGTTAGAATTGCGCTGCTTAAATTCGCCTCTGAGGGCTCTTCATGTTCGGTTTCCCGCGTGAGCATCGCGAGTGCTTGCTCTAGATTTTCTGCACTGCCGACTAAGTAGAGTTGGTCACCTGCGTAGAGCGATTCGGATGCAGACACTCTATTGAGTGAATAGCCCTGGCGGTCGATTGAAATGACGGTGACGCCGAATCTTTTGCGTAAATTCAGTTCGCCCATGCTTTGGCCGATCACTTGAGCGCGCAATGGCACTTCGACCTCGATGATGTTTAAGCCGAGTTCTTCGCGGACTTTTTTAGACAATTCCGCCACTTTGGAGTCGGGGTTGAGCTCTTCGGCAAATGCGGATTTGATGGAATGCTCGGCATGGCTATGCCAGCGTACCCAATTTCGCCAGCCGTAGTGGAGTGTGATGCCTAAGACCACCAGTAGAATAATCCATTCGCCAGTGTCGATGCTGCCGATTGGTAGCAGGTTGAACAGCCATAAGCTCAGTAGGATGAGGCCTGCCCAGCGCAGTAGGATGTCGATCCGACTCATACTGTCGGTCGATTTCTTGAGCTTGCTAGTCATGTAGTCCGCCAGGATCATGGCCATGGCCGAAATATTGCGATAGAGTGCAATCAGTGGCCCGAAAATCAGTAGTGAAACACCCAACCAATAAAACAGATCGCTCATGGGTAACCAGCTCAGTGTTTCGTCGGCCCAAGCGGTGAATTTCGCTTCCAGAGGACGCGCAAAAAGTAGTACCGCCGTCACCAATAACCACTCTGCGCCGACTTGCCACAGGCGCGGGCGTAGTAGGCGCCATAGGATACTACGATCTGAGGTTCGCATTACCTTGGCCCACGAATTTTGATAACTGGTCAGCCAGGTGCCGATCCATCCAATCCGCGAAGGTCGAAACCACCTCACCCAGGTATCGCTTTTCTTGACTGTCATCGGTGCGAGCAGGGAGGTGACAAATGAGATCCCCACGGCGGCCACTTGCATGGTGTCGTCCAAGATGCCGGATGCGACGCCCAGACCTGCGATGACGAATGAAAATTCACCGATCGGGGTGACACAGAAAGCAGCTTTCATTGCGACCTCTTCATCTTCGCAGACTGAAAGGAAACCTAAAGTCGCTGCGATCGGGCGCACTAAAAATGCCAGAGTGACGCCTAGAGCGATGATTCCCAGTGCTTCCGGGAAGCGGGTGACATCGATTGCCATGCCGATCGCGGTGAAGAACAGTGCCACAAATATATCCTTCAGTCCGGAGAAGGAGCGCTCAATGGCTTGCACGCGTTTGGTTTCTGCCAAAATCACGCCACAGAGAAAGGCGCCCAAAGCGATCGAGTAGCCCGCACTGAGTGCAAGCCAAGCCATGGCAAAGAGTAGGCCAGCTACGATTAAGGTCTCTAGCTCGATTCCACCCCGTTTCTCAAAGCGATTTAGCCAGCGTGGTAACACCACGATGCCAGGAAGAATGATGAGTGCAACAAATGCGATTAATAGAGCGACCGTGCCGAATATTTCGCCCATGCCTGCGTTGCCGCTGGCTTGCTCCATCGCCACATAGGAGCCTAGGTAGCCTAGCATGACAATGGCTACGATATCTTCGAGCAGAGTCATCGCCAGTGCCAATTGCCCCGCCCTGCGGTGCATGAGTTGGTTGTCGTAAATGAGCTTACCCACTATGGCCGAGCTGCTGCCCATTAGCATGGCTGCTAGAAATAAGGCCGTGGTCTCATCAAAGCCTAGGAGTAAGGCGCTGCAGCGCGCGAGTGTGAGCGTGCCGAGCGCCGTGATCACTGTGGCCAGCATCACTCCAAGCCTCACTTGTCGGAGCTTGCGCAGGCGTAAGCCCAGGCCGATGAAGAACATTAGAAAGACCAGTCCCAATTGGGAGAGTAATTGAATGCGCACCACGTCGGTGACGTAGGGGAAGGTGATTTGCGGGGTGCCCACGATGATGCCCGCGGCTAGATAACCAACGATCACCGAGATGCCCAGACGTTTGCAAAGCCATCCGCTCAGGCCCGCTGCTAATAGGACGACTGCCAGGTCCTGGATTAGAAATTCAACTAAATTAACTGTGGAATTCATTATGGAGGAAACGAAGCCTAGTTCAGGTAATCAACGTTTCCCCCATCTCAATTCAGCGCGAAGTTATTTGCAAGCCACGTGTGAAGATGGGTGCTTTTTAGGTTGTGGGCAGTGTGGTGTGTGCTCCGATTCTATTTAGTCGGCTAAGCGTAGGCTCTCAGCTTGAATGACGAGTTGGCCGTGGCTGTCGGGCAGTGGATAGATTTGCCCGCGCAGGTAGACCTTTTGTTCGAGGTAGGGGGCCAGATCGTTGATGTAGATTTTTGAGAAGTCCACATAGGCGATCAGTCTGCCTTCCGGTGATTTGAGGCGAATCGGATAGTCGGGGCCCTTGGCGTTGATTTCACGCACCAGTGTGCCCGTGAGTAGACGAGGGGCTTTGGCCGGACCGAGTTCGGGTTTGGCCTCATAGGCCTGCGTTTGGTCGGGAGAGACCATGATGGGATCTGTGATCGGGGGGGCGGGGGCAGCTGCCGTGCCAGTGGGAAGTGGAGAGTGAGGCACGGAGCCTGAGTGCAGCTGCGCTGTTGCAGGCTGCCAGGCGACATTTTCGGGGGGCAGGGTATTCGGGTCCAGTTGAGCGATGGGCTGGTCGGGGTTGACTTGTGCGCGTGGCGCTGGGATGGCGACTGGCTCGGGAAAAGCGATCGCTTGGGGTGCCGGTGCTTGGGGTGCCGGTGCCTGGGCCGAGGGGGCTGGCGGCGTGGAGAGCTGTCGCGCTTGGAGATCGAGGGCCGACTGCTGGCTGGCGTCGCTTAGAAAATAGCCGGTGATCTCTTTGCTCAGGCGGACGGTGGCCCATTCCTCTTTGACGCGTACGATCTCATAGCTGTCGCCAGTGGCGATATGAGTGATGCTGGCAGACTCCGAGGTGGGCAGATATTGGACCGGGGTGCCCGCCTGGATTTCGAAGTTTTTGCTCAAGCTAGCCTCGGGCACATAGCCGGTAAAGGGGCTGGGCATGGGCAGTTGTCGCCAGCCCAGATGTGCATTGATCGGTGCGGGCGCCGTGTCGAGCAGCACCTTTTCGCTGGCGGTCACTTTGGCGATCACAGGCGCGTCTGCTTCCGGAGCCAGGCGCAGTAGGATCTCCTTGGCGGCGTGGGAGCTGTGACAAAGCCCGAGGCAGATGAGTAGGCTGTAAAAAAGAATTCTTAGCATGTTTTGCGTTGGGTTCGTTTTTCTGGGTGCGCGACTTGTCATAGCCATCCTGCCGCGGGCGTGACTGCTGTCCTTGCTGTCCTTAGCGGAAGAGACGCTCGATATCTTTCTTGCCGAGGATCTTGATGCCGCCACGTGGGATGTTCTTAAGCACGATGCCGCCGATTTGCACGCGGACGAGTTTTTTAACAAAGTAGCGGTTCGCTTCAAAGAGGCGGCGCACTTCGCGTTTTTTGCCGTGGTGGAGGTGCACTTCCAGTCGGCGTAGGTGCCCTTCGCCCATCTGCGGAGCAGGGATGACCTTTTCGGCTTTTAAAAAGTCGCCTTCGTATTCGGTGCCGGCGAGTAGCTTGGGGATGTCGGCTTTGTTAAAGTCGCGATGCAGCACCACCCGGTAGCGCTTTACGATTTCGGTGCTGGGGTGGGTGAGTCGGTGTGCGAGGTCGCCATCGTTGGTGATGACTAATAGGCCCTCACTGTCTTTATCCAAGCGCCCGGCGCAAAAGAGGCGTTGGCGCTGTAGATCCGGAGGTAGTAGCTCGAAGACCGTGCGATCCGCATGCGGGTCTGAGTTGGTGCAAAGCACGCCCTTAGGCTTGTTCATGATCAGTGTGACCGGGCGCTCTTCTTTGCGCATGATCGGCTTATTGTTCACGAAGATGGCGGCATCAGCTGTGGCTTTATCGCCCAATTGGGCGACTTTTCCGTTCACGCGGACATTGCCTTCTTCGATGAAGCGTTCGGCCTCGCGGCGGGAGCAGAGCCCTGAATTGGCAATGAGCTTTTGGATGCGTTGTGGTTCTTGTTCTGACATTACGCTTACTAGAGTCTTTAAGTTGCGTGGCTGTCAATGTTGCTTGGAGCTAACATTGGGCTTGCGCCAAGTCGGCGAATTGTCGGAAACTTCACTTTACATGAGTGAAACCACAGAGAAAAGAATCGCCCTCGTTACTGGCGCCGGTCGTGGCATCGGGAAAAGCATCGCCGAGTTGCTCGCGAGCAAGGGGCACCACGTAATTTGCATCAGTCGATCAGAGAGCTCTTGCGGCGCGGTGGCCGATGCCATCAACGCAGGTGGGGGCTCCGCGGAGTCACGCGCGCTGGATGTGGCCGACAAGGCTGCTGTTAAAGAAGCCTGCGAAGCCTTGCTCGAAAAGCACGGTAATATTGATATTCTTGTCAATAACGCGGGCATCACACGCGATGGTTTGCTCTTCCGTATGAGTGACGACGATTGGGATGCTGTGATCGAAACCAATCTTTCCAGTTGCTTTACCTTTATCAAATATCTCGCTCGTCCGATGACGCGTAAGCGTTGGGGGCGCATCATTAATATGGCGTCCGTGATCGGCCTGACTGGCAATGCGGGCCAAGCGAACTACGCCGCCGCCAAAGCGGGTATGATCGGCTTGACCAAGAGCCTGGCTAAGGAGTTTGCGGCGCGCAATGTGACCGTGAATGCAGTGGCTCCAGGTTTCATCGCGACCGATATGACTGCGGAGCTCAATGAGAAGCAACAAGAGGCGATCGTCGGTATCATTCCCATGAAGCGTATGGGCGAAGCCAAGGACATCGCAGCCGCGACTGCCTTCCTCGCATCGGAGGACGCAGGATACATCACCGGACAGGTTTTTACAGTTGACGGTGGTATGGTCATGTGATGCCACATTGAGCAGCTAGTTTTATTTAACCTAATACACAGAAAATTATGTCAGACCAAACAATCGAACAACGCGTGAAGACAATTATCGTCGATCAGCTTAACGTTAACGAGGAGCAAGTAACTCCAGAAGCATCTTTCTTGGATGATCTTGGTGCCGATTCGCTTGATACTGTTGAACTTATCATGGCTTTCGAAGAAGAATTCAGCGATGAAATCGACGGCGAAATCCCAGAATCGGATGCAGAAAAGCTTCAAACTGTTGGTGATGTGATCAAATATATCACTGAAAAGGCAGGATAAGAAAATTCTACTTTCAAACTTACGATTAAGCCGCTTAAATGCGGCTTAATTTTTATACAGACATCATGAGTGAAGCAATTGAGAAACAACGTGTCGTAATCACAGGTATCGGCACCGTGACAAGTTACGGTGACGGGGTGGAAACTTTCTGGGATAACCTATTGGCCGGCAAGAGTGGCATAGATACAGTAAAATCTTTCGATATTACGGAATATCCTTCGAAGGTGGGTGCCGAGTGTACTGACTTTCAGGCGGGGCAATATATGGACCCCAAGGAGGCACGCCGTAACGATCGCTACACGCAATTTGCGGTGGCTGCTTCACGTTTAGCGCTCAAAGATGCCGACCTCGAGGACACCTCAAAGCTGGATGCCGACCGTTTTGGCGTGTTGATTGGCTCTGGTATCGGAGGGATGTTGACGATTCAGACGCAAAGCCGTCGCCTCTACGAAGGTGGGCCACGTCGTGTGTCGCCATTCATGATTCCTTCACTCATTGCAAATATCGCCAGTGGCGTGGTCGCGATTGAAGTTGGAGCTCGTGGGCCAAACTTCGGTATCGTCAGCGCCTGCGCTTCGGGCACGCACAGTATCGGCGAAGCCTTCCAAAAGCTACGCGATGGTGACAGTGATATTATGTTGGCAGGTGGCAGTGAAGCCGCGGTTACAGAGCTCGGATACGCAGGCTTCTGCTCGATGAAGGCGATGAGCACCAGCTATAATGACAATCCTACGACTGCCAGCCGTCCTTTCGATAAGGGCCGCGATGGCTTTATCATGGGCGAAGGCGCCGGCGTGCTGGTGCTGGAAACGCTGGAACACGCGCAAGCGCGTGGTGCGACCATTTATTGCGAAATCGCTGGTTACAGCGCCACTTGTGATGCGTATCACATCACTTCGCCCGATCCAGAAGGTAAGGCCCTGGGCACTGCGATGCGTAATGTGGTTGAAGAGGCTGGCATTCAGCCTGAAGACGTCAGCTACATCAATGCGCACGGCACTTCGACTCCTTACAATGATAAATTTGAAACCAGTGCCATCAAAAAGGCATTTGGCGAGCATGCCTATAAGCTGTCCGTCTCTTCGACTAAGGGCATGACGGGGCACCTGCTCGGCGCTGCGGGCGGTGTGGAGTCGGCGGTCTGCGCACTTGCGATTCGCGATGGCAAAATCCCCGCGACGATCAATTACAACGAGCCAGATCCGGATTGTGATCTCGATTACGTGCCGAATGAGATGCGTGAGGCCGAAGTCAACGTAGCGATCTGCAATAACCTCGGTTTTGGCGGTCATAATGCGACCTTGCTTTTCAAAAAGCTGGTCTAAGTAGCTGGTCTAGCCGGTGGCAATTTCTTCCATTCTCCTAGTCGTATTGGTCGGCTATTTTCTCGGTGCGATCAGCTTCGCGGTGATCGTGGCGCGTGGCCAGGGCGTTGATATCTTCAAAGAGGGTAGCGGCAATCCGGGGGCGACCAATGTAAAGCGCGTGCTGGGTGCAAAGTGGGGCAATACTGTTTTCGCACTCGATGCACTCAAGGGCTTTATCGCCGCTGGCTGGCCACTCCTGGTATATGGGGGAGATAACCGGCTGGCAGTAATCGGCCTGATTGCGGCGATTCTTGGGCATAGCTTTTCCGTCTTTCTCAAGTTTCGCGGCGGCAAGGGCGTGGCGACCACTATTGGGGGTCTGCTAGCCCTGATGTGGGCGGTGCTCTTGATCGGCTTGGTGATCTGGTTGATCGTCTTTTATAGCTCTAAAATGGTGGCGCTGGCTTCGATCTTGTTTGCGCTCAGTTTGCCGGTTTCGGCTTACTTTATCCATGGCACGCAAGATCCACGCTTTTACCTAGGCCTCATTTTGGCAGTCTTGATCGTGGTGCGCCACCGGTCCAATATCGCCCGTATGTTTGGGGGCAAGGAGAACAAGTTCTAAGGCGGAGGTTCCTTGCTCTCTTGGATCCATTCTGCATGAGAGGGTTCAAGCTTTTCAGCCTTTTCTATATTTCTTGAGATCTCTGTAGAAGTTTTCATGGCTTCCAAAGCTTAGCAGGTTGATCTCATTAGAATCGAATGTGTAAGAGAGGAGAGTTAGCTGTTTGTTTATCTTGAATTTGTGAACAAGGACTCCTGCTAAATCACCTGCTTTAGCTTCTCCGATATCGGGATCGTTTGAGATATCCAGAACCGCATCATCGAGTTCTTTCTTTTCCTGCTTTTTTAATCTTTTAAGTTTTCGACCAAAAATTGGTGAAAGGTAGATCTTCCTTTTATCCAAAGGTGTATTCCTCCTTGGGGGCATCTTTCATTTCAGCCATTGCTAGCAGTGTTTCCTTTATGAAGCTAAAAGGTAGGTCGGGGTTTTCTTCTGCAGCTTTGCCGATCGTCGCCCAATATTCCAATTGAGAAGTCATCGATCGATGCTCCACCTTTGATCTGGTTTTTGCTTCTTCGGCTAGACGATCGGAAATTCGTATGACTGTACTCATTTTTAGCTGTGTAGCAAAATGTAGCACTTTGTCAATTTTCTTCTACCCTTCGTCTAGTGCTCCTGAACCAGCCTGCGTGCTGTGGCTTGTGGCTGCGTTTGCAAATTAAGTTTCATGAGCAGTGATATTATGAGTGCGCCAACAAGTGCCGCGCCGAATACATAAAGGCTGGTTTGATAGCTTTGCGTGGCTTCGTAGACGCGTGCGTTGACCATCGGGCCGACCAGGCCCGCGCAGGACCATGCGGTGAGGATAATGCCGAGTAGAGTGGGCATGGCTCGTATGCCGAAAAGGTCGCTGATGTAGGTCGGTATGGTTGCAAAGCCACCTCCATAGCAGGAGAGGATGATGAAGGTGATGCCCATGAAGAGAATCGGGAAATGGGTGAGCTTGGCCAAGAGCGGAAAGGCGGCGATTTGTAGCACGAAAAACGCAACAAAGGTATTGGGGCGCCCGATGTAGTCTGAAAGTGCGGCCCAGCCGATGCGGCCTAGGCCATTGAATAGGGAGATGCCCATCACGAGTAAGCTGGCTTCCGAGTCGGATAGATGGACCATTTCATAGCCCATCTTTTTGGCAGTCGAGATCAGTGCAATGCCGCAGGATGCATTGATGAATAACATGCTCCAGAGCCCGTAAAATGCGGGGCGTTTCAATGCCTGTGCCACTGTTAATTCCTCGCCTTGCGACTTGGTCTGGAGGGACGTTTCTTTGCTGGGCAGTGTCTGCAAGTCATCGCGCGTAGGTGGGGTGATATAGAGTGCGCTGGGCACCATGATCACGAGATAGATGCCGGCTAAGTAGCTAAAGGCCCGTACGATGGATGCTTTCTGGTAGAGGAGCGTTTTTTGAGGCGCGAGCTCTGGCTCAGGAGTCGCTGCGAGGGCTGCGGCGTCCGGGCTTGTCGCGGTGGCTGTTACGGCATCCGTGGCCTGTTGTTGATACTCGTAGGCACTGATACCTTGTGGCAGGGAGATCTCGGCTTGGACTGGTACGAATTGATCGATCAATTTAGCGCAAACCAGTCCACCAAAGCCGAAGCCCATAATGGCGAGCCCGGTGGCCAAGCCGCGGCGATCGGGGAACCATTTGACCAGTGTGGCGATGGGGGAGATATAGCCTAAGCCGAGCCCGATGCCGCTGACAGCTCCGAAGCTTAAATAGAACAAGGGCAGGCTCTCGACTTGGCAGGCCAGTGCAGAGCCTAGCAGGCCGCCCGAAAAGAAGGCTGCGCTGAGCAGGCCGCCGAAGCGGGCCCCCTTGCGCTGGATGAAGCTTCCGAGGAAGGCGGCCGAGAGGCCCAGGAAGAAGATCGCCAGACTGAAGGCCAGTGAGGTGTTACTCGAGGACCAACCAAAGGTGTTTTCCAGAGGCATTTTCCATACGCTGTAGGCATAAATGGAGCCGATCGAAAGGTTGATGCTGCAGGCGGACGCTGCAATGAGCCAACGATTTTTTGTTTTCATGAGATATTCGCATCGACCCCTGCGCAATGGCGCTGCTCTAGATCGCAACGACTCCATGCCGCGCAAATATCGCGCGTGCGCTGTCGACTGCTTCCGGAGTAGGCGTCGGTGTGTTTGCTAGTTTATAGGGCAGCCCAGAGAGTTTGTATTTCTCTTCGCCCATTTTGTGGAAGGGGAGGATTTCGACCCGTTCGACGTTGCCGAGTTGGCTGACGAATTGGGCTAGCCCATCGATGTTTTTCTCGTTGTCGGTGAGGCCGGGCACCAGCACGAAGCGGATCCAGACTTTGTTGCCGCGGGCATCCAGACGTTGTGCAAATTTGAGAGTTTGGTCTACACAGACTCCGGTCACGACTTTGTGAGTCATTGGACTGAAGCTTTTGATGTCGAGTAGCACTAGGTCGGTCTTGTCGAGCAGTGCATCGCTGGCTTTGTGGCCGACAAAACCTGAGGTGTCTAAGGTGGTGTGAATGCCGGCTTCTTTGGCGAGGGTAAACATGGCTTCGACGAAGTCGGGCTGCATCAAAGGCTCCCCGCCTGATAGTGTAAGCCCCCCCTTGCGGATGAAGGATTTGTACTTCAGCACATCGGCAAAGGCCTCCTCCGCGGTGCGAGTCTCGCCGGCTGGTTTGCCTTGGCTATCCGGATTGTGGCAATATTGGCAGCGCAGCGGGCAACCATGCAAGAAGAGCACATAGCGCAGACCGGGACCGTCGACTGTACCGCAGGTCTCGACGGAGTGAATGTAGCCCTCGGTTGCGGGCGAAGCAGCCAGTGTGGCAGGACGTTCAAAGGCGCAAGTGGTCGCGCTGGTGACAGTGCTGGTGGTAGGTTTTAAGGTAGTGGTCATTTTTTCAGAGGTCAGAGATCAGAGATCAGAAGCCAGGATGCGTTTCATTCGCGGTCTCCTGACTTCTGTCTCCTGTCTTCTGATTTATATACTATCGTGGAAGGTTCTAGTGATGACGTCCATCTGCTGCTCTTTGGTCAGCTTGATGAAGTTTACGGCGTAGCCTGAGACCCGGACGGTGAGTTGTGGGTATTTTTCCGGATGCTCCATCGCATCGAGCAAAGTCTCCTTTTCGAAGACGTTGACATTGATGTGGTGCCCAGCCGCCTCAAAGTAACCATCCAGAATATTCCCTAGGTTGGCCACTTGTTCGGGTGCTGTTTTGCCCAGTGCCTTAGGCACGATGGAGAAGGTGTAGGAGATGCCGTCCTGCGAGTGTTCGTAGGGGAGCTTGGCCACCGAAGCCATCGAGGCGACTGCGCCCTTGCGATCACGACCGTGCATGGGGTTGGCCCCCGGCGCGAAAGGCTCGCCGGCCTTGCGGCCGTCGGGAGTGCTGCCGGTCTTGGTGCCGTAAACCACGTTGGAGGTGATAGTGAGCACCGATTGAGTGGGCACGGAATTGCGGTAAGTGGGCTGTTGCCGCACTTTATCCATGAAGCGCTCGACCAGATCGTTGGCAAAGGCATCCACACGGTCGTCGTTGTTGCCGAAGGCCGGATACTCTCCGATCACTTTGTAGTCCACGGCGAGGCCTTCTTGATTGCGGATGACTTTGACCTTGGCGTGCTTCACTGCAGAGAGTGAATCGGCTGCGACTGAGAGGCCGGCAATGCCGCAGGCCATGGTGCGCAGGATCACGGGGTCGTGAAGGGCCATCATGATGTTCTCTGCTGAGTATTTATCATGCATGTAGTGGATGATATTCAGCGCTTTGACATAGGTGGCGGCCAGCCAGTCCATGGTCTTGTCGAAGCGTGCCATCAGGTCGTCAAACTCTAGATAGTCGCCGGTGAAAGGATCACTCTCGGGGGCGATTTGCTGACCACTTTTCTCGTCTTTGCCGCCATTGATGGCGTAGAGCATCGCTTTGGCCAGATTGGCGCGAGCGCCGAAGAACTGCATTTGCTTGCCGATCCGCATCGCGGAGACACAGCAAGCGATGCCGTAGTCGTCGCCCCAGTACTGGCGCATCAGATCGTCGTTTTCATACTGAATCGAGCTGGTCTCGATCGATACCTTGGCGCAGAAATCCTTGAAGCCCTGTGGTAAATTTTGCGACCACAACACGGTGAGATTTGGCTCGGGGGCGGGCCCGAGGTTGTAGAGGGTTTGTAGCACGCGGAAGCTGGACTTGGTCACCAGCGTGCGGCCGTCTTCGCCCATGCCGCCGATGCTTTCGGTCACCCATGTGGGGTCGCCGGAGAAGAGCTCGTCGTAGTCGGTGGTGCGAATGAAGCGCACGATCCGCATCTTCATAACCAAATGGTCGATGATCTCTTGGGCCTGCTCCTCGTTTAAAGTACCTTCAGCGAAGTCGCGTTCGAAGTAGATGTCGAAGAAGGTGGCTGTGCGGCCAAAGGACATTGCGGCACCGTTTTGGTCCTTCACCGCCCCGAGGTAGCCGAAGTAGGTCCATTGCACGGCTTGTTGCCCGTTTTGGGCGGGCAGGGAAATGTCGATGCCATAGGCGGCTGCCATGGTCTTGAGATCTTTGAGCGCTTTGATCTGATCCTGAGTCTCTTCACGTTCGCGTACCCAGTCTTCGCTGAAGCTTTCGTTTTGGGTGTCTTTGAGCAGGCGTAGCTTATCGGCAATCAAGCGGTCTACGCCATAGAGCGCGACGCGGCGATAGTCGCCGATGATCCGTCCGCGGCCATAGCCATCGGGCAGGCCAGTCACGATGCCGGCCGAGCGTGCCTTACGGATGTCGTCGGTGTAGCAGGCGAACACTCCGTCGTTGTGTGTTTTGCGGTGCTTGGCAAAAATGTCCGCAGTCTCGGGGTCCATTTCGCGGCCGTGTGCCTGCAGCGCTTTCTGGGCGATCCGCACACCGCCATAAGGCAGCATGGCACGTTTGAGTGGCTTGTCGGTCTGCACGCCCACGATGGTTTCCAGGTCCTGGTTGATATAGCCGGCGCCATGGGAGGCGACCGTGCCGACTACCTTTGTGTCGGCATCCAACACACCACCTGCGGCGCGCTCCTCTTCGAGTAGCAGCTTGAGCTCGTTCCAAAGTTGTGTGGTTTTTGCGGTCGGCTCTTTCAGAAACGAATAGTCGCCCTGGTAGGGCGTATAGTTCTGCTGAATGAAGTCGCGAACGTCGATCTGGTCTTGCCAGACTCCGTTACGAAAATTGCGCCATGCGGACGCTGCGTTATCCTCTGTGTGGGCGGGGGATGTTGTAGTTTGCATATCTGTATTAGATTAAAGAAGTGTGAGCTAATTTTATTAGCATTTCCGATTAGTAAAATTTATGCAGAAGAAGTATGTAAACAGGTTGTCTAATCGAGTATAAAGTGTGCTAATCCTTTTTTAATAAGCCTATCTTATGGTTCCGGTTAGTGATGTCGGGGAGAATGGAGCGCGAGAGGCAGTCGAAACGTCAGGTGTAGAGTTCATGTAACTTGACAAATATATCAAATATGGCATATTTTATGGCGTGAGGTGGTCGGTTTTAATTTTGAATGAAACAGTGGAGAAGGAGTTGGAGGCTTTCCTGTAGATATGCAGGCACGGTTCTCGCGGGTGGTTTCTTTAATTGAAGAATTCGGTTTGCCGCATGTGGGAATGCCTCATCTCAGGCATTTGCAGGATAAGCTATGGGAAATGCGATTGACAGGGCGTGATGGGATTTCTCGTGCGCTCTATGTGACTGCCCGCGGTGAAAAAGTGGTGGTTGTCCGTGTTTTCATTAAGAAAACACGGACAACGCCTCCAAGAGAAATTAGGCTGGCATTAGAGCGAGCGAAAGAAATTGAAGGGGATTAACAATGAAGACAGCAACACAGTTACACAGAAAGTGGATTAAGAACGCAGATTACGCAGAAGCTTTTAATGCGCTTGAAGACGAGTTTTCAGTCGCACGTGCATTAATAGATGCACGCACGAAAGCAAAACTCACTCAATCGGAAGTGGCGGCACGTATGGAGACATCGCAAGCAGCTGTGGCTCGACTGGAGGCTGGGAGGGGGAATCCATCGCTCGCGACTTTGAAGCGTTACGCCAACGCCACGGGCAGTCATCTCAAAATCGCTTTGGAGCCTGTTTGATCCTTGAAAGAGTCGTCAGAAGACAGATGTCAGAGGCCCAGTCTGAATATCAATAAGTCACAAAAAAACGCTCACGGTTTCCCGTGAGCGTTTGGTCTAAATAATCTGCCCTATGGGCTTAAGACTTGGCTGCTTTGGCGGCTTTGCGGCGCTTGTTTTCGTCGAGCTCGCGTTTGCGCATGCGTAGGAAGTTCGGCGTCGCTTCGACCAGTTCGTCGGGCGCGATGTATTCGATCGCACGTTCCAAGGAGAACTTAACGGGAGGCGCGAGCTGGATGCCCTTGTCGGAGCCGCTGGCACGCATGTTGTCGAGTTGCTTCGCTTTGGCAGGGTTGACGGGCATGTCTTCGACACGTGGATTCTCGCCGACGATCATGCCGCCGTAGACTTCCTCGCCGGGACCGACGAAGAGTTTGCCGCGGTTTTGAATCATATCCAGTGCGTAGGGCATGCTCTTGCCTTGTTCCATGCTGACGAGTGTGCCCGTGAGGCGTGTCACGATTTCACCACAGTGCGGGCGATATTCCAGGAAGGAGTGGCTCATCACGCCATGGCCGGAGGTCATGGTGACGAGGTCACTTTCGAAACCGATCAGGCCGCGCGTTGGCACTTCGGCTTCCACGGTGACACCGGAATTGTGGTGCTCCATATTGGTGACCTTGCCCTTGCGCTTTGCGAGGTTTTCCATGACGCCACCAAGCTGTTCTTCCGGCACTTCTACCCAGACCTGTTCAAAAGGCTCGCAGCGTTTGCCGTCGATTTCTTTATACAGCACGGTGGGGCGAGAGACGAGCAGCTCGAAACCTTCGCGGCGCATGGTTTCCACCAAGACGGCGATCTGCATGGAGCCGCGGGCATTGACGAGGAAGCGTGTGCCATCGTCGGTATCTTCGATGCTGATGGAGATGTTGGATTGAGTCTCGCGGATGAGGCGCTCGCGGATCTGGCGGGAGGTGACCTTCTTGCCATCTTTGCCAGCGAGGGGACCGTTGTTGACGGAGAACTCCATTTGCACGGTGGCAGGATCGATCTCGACGAAAGGCATTGCCTCGGCGTCTTGTTGCGCAGCGAGTGTGTCGCCAATGTCGACGTCGTCGAAGCCGGCCAGACCGACAATGTCTCCAGCCACCGCGTCGGTGACGTCGTCGGTGTTACCCGCGCCGGAGAAGCTCTTCATCTTGGTCACTTTAACGCGTTCGCGTTTGCCGCTTTTACGCAGAGCGAAAATAGTTTGGCCTACTTTGACTTGGCCAGAGAGCACACGGCCGATCGCCATGCGACCGACGTAGTCGTCCCAGTCAATGTTGGACACCAGCATGCGGAAATCACCTTCTTCGATGGTGGGGGCTGGGATGCGCTCTACAATGGTCTCGAAGAGATCGAGCATGTTTTCGCGTGGGCCATCGACTTCGCGGTCGGCGAAGCCCATCTTAGCCGAAGCATACAGGAAGGGGGCGTTGAATTGATCTTCGTCCGCATCCAGGTCGAGGAAGAGTTCGAGCACTTTGTCATGCACCCAGTCCGGGCGTGAGGACTCGCGATCGACTTTGTTGATCACGCAAATGGTCTTCAGGCCTTGGTCGAGAGCTTTGCGTAGCACCCAGCGAGTTTGCGCTTGCGGGCCGCCAACGGCATCAGTCAGTAGCAATACGCCGTCGACCATTTTCATCACACGCTCCACCTCGGCACCGAAGTCGGCGTGACCTGGGGTGTCGACGATGTTAATCGTGTATTCTTCGTTGTCCTTGGGATTGGTCCATTTTACAGCGAGATTCTTCGCTTTAATGGTAATGCCTTTTTCACGCTCCAAGTCCATGGAGTCCATCGCGCGCTCTTGCACTTGTTGGTTTTCACGGTAGGTTCCGCTCTGTTGCAGTAGGCAGTCCACCAATGTGGTCTTGCCGTGGTCAACGTGGGCGATGATGGCGATGTTTCGGATGTTTTTTGCGTTCATTTACTTAAGGATGTCTTTGTCGTAATCCGTCTCTCAATCCCTCTCTGATGCATCCCAGAGGTGGGACTACTTGAAGAGTTGGATTACGATTAAGATCACCTAGAAAGAGAAAACCCGCCGAGAAATTTACGGCGGGGTGGTAGTTAAAGGGCGGCATAGATGTCAGCCCGAGGCACGAAGTCAATGGAAATAGACAGTGCTCAAGAGCTCCGCCTTGGCATTCATTCGTGCGGCGGCTGTCTACATGCGCAGTCGCTGCTTGGTTGTATGCTCAGTATAGAGGTAAAACGCCGCTTTCGGCTACAGTGGTGGCAGGCATCCATTTCGAGGTGGTACCGAGCTTGGCACGCAGCTGGTAGGGCAGCTCCGTGCTGGTGCTTTCCATTAAGCGGGCGGCGAGTCGCACGCTGTTCACTAAGTTGGCTGCAGAGCTGACGGAGACCACTGTATCACTATAGCCTTCAATGCTTGGAATTTGATTCGAAGTGCCATTCACCACATGTATGCCGTCGATGCTGAGCTCGTAATACAAGCCCTTGAGCTCAATCGGTTCTGGGTTGGGGTTGACGATGCGAAGTTGGATTGTGAACTGCAGGACGGCTGTATCGGTAGCGCTTTTACTGATGCCAACTACGTCCACCTTGGCTTGCTCGTAATTGGAGGGCATGCTTGCGCATCCACCCAAGCTGAGTGTGAGTATCATGGCGAAGAGCAATGGCAAAAATTTCATAGGCATAAAGAAACCCTTTGCTGTCAGAACGGCGAGCTTTTTACCTCATTCTAAGGGTGGGGCAGGTGCGTGCTCGAAAGAATATTCTGTCCTATTACTCGCGCATATTCTAACACTCAACTTATGCTTATGGACGCTGACAATTACTTCTATCAATATCGACCCGCTGCCTACTTCCTTGTCACGGATGAAGATGCGGCGGATTTTTTGCAAAGTCAGTTCAGCAATGAACTGCGTCCTTTTGAGCCTGGACGTTGCTGCTACGGGCTCTGGCTGGATGTGAAGGGCAAGGTGATTGCTGACAGTGTCGTGCTTTGCGAGGGCGAGGAGCGCTTTCGGGTCTTGAGTGAATGTTGCCCCGGCGAGGTGATTACAGCGCATATGCAGCGACACATCATTGCCGATGAGGTCGTGATCGAGCCCGCAGGGCCCGCATGGGCCTTGCAGCTTTTCGCGGGCGCTGTGACTGCGCTTGGATGGACGCCGCCGCAGCTGGGGCAGTTTGAGACGATTCCCGGCGGTAGGCTCTACTGCGCACGTGATCAGCATTATACTATAGTCCTGGAGTCCGAGTCCGCCGCGGAGGCCTGTCGAGCTCGATTACTAGCGGCTGGCTTTGCGGCCTATTCCGAGGCAGAGCAGGGGCTTGCGCGTCTCGCGGCGGGTATTCCGTTGGTTCCCGATGAAATTGGCCCTGCCGACCTGCCGGGAGAGGGAGGCTTGCAGCAGGATGCCATCTCGTTTACAAAGGGCTGCTACCTTGGGCAAGAGGTGGTGGCTCGTATGCATAATTTAGGTAAGCCACAGCGTGGCCTGTTTATCGTCACGGGGCAGGGCAGCCTGCCTTCGGTGCCCTGTGCTTTATATAATGAAGGTGCTAAGCAAGTCGGAGAGTTGCGCACCGCTTATCCTGAAGCTGCAGGAGATGCTTGGCGCGGTGTGGCGATTTTAAAAACACGCTATGCCAGTGAGGGCGAACGCCTGCACTCTGATGCGGAAGAGGTGATGGTCGCTGAGCTACTGCGGAAAGGGCCTAAGCATGACTGATCCAGCAAATGACTATGTGGGCGAGCTGACGCAGATCTTTATCAACTTAGGAGCTGCTGAAGATTCGGCTGAGGTGATGGCGAGACAACTCTTAAAGCGTGCAGGGCAGATCGCCGAAGAGCGCGGAATTTCAAAAGTCGAAGCGACGGAAACCCTATTAAAACAGGTGTTTGAAGCGCGTCAGCAAGCTTGAAATCGCTCAGGTAAAGGCTTCAGAGCGTGCATGCCGCTGAAAACCGCAAATAATAGGGCCTCAGAGCGGATTTTAGGTTGACGGTCACAAGTGCGCGTTCCCATATTTGCGGTGGTCATACGACCAAACAACCTCAACAATATTATTAATATTCTATGAACAAAGCAGAACTCGTAGCAGAAGTGCAAAAATCACTCGGTGCAGACACCTCCAAAGCTGGCGCAGAACGCGCTATTGAAGCCGTCCTTGAAGGCATTAAGAAGGGTGTTAAAAAGGACAAAAACGTTCAGCTGATCGGTTTCGGTACTTTCTCTGTGACAAAGCGTGCAGCTCGTGACGGTGTGAACCCACAAACTGGCGAGAAGATCAAAATCAAGGCTTCTAAAGCAGTTAAATTCAAGGCTGGCGCTGGCCTTAAAGCGGTCCTCTAAGAAATCGGTCCGCTCCGGACCTAGTTCTTTAGTCGGCGCTTTTTAGAGTCCCCTATATTAAATAGCCCTTATTAATTGTTGCCCGATTTGGCGGTTTACCCCTTCGCCTGGTCGAGCTTTTCAAAACCCGCAGTTTCCACTTTGGAGGCTGCGGGTTTTTTTATGCCGAAAACGAGCGTGCTTGAGGCCCAAAGGAGAGCTTGCGAGCGACCTGCATGAAAAATCCTGCCTTTGCGGTTGCCAGCGAGCTGAAAGCTATCCTTATTGAGACCCTTTTGAGAATCACCATTTATTAGGAACAAGATTATGGGCAAAAGCTTATTTGAAAAAGTATGGGACGCGCACGCGGTTCGCCAATTGGCAAACGGTCAGACGCAGTTATTAATCGGTACGCACCTTATTCACGAGGTCACCAGTCCGCAAGCCTTTGGCATGCTCCGCGACCGTGGTTTAAAAGTGCAGTACCCGCACCGCACTTTTGCGACTGTGGACCACATCGTGCCCACTAATGAGGCCGTGGAACCCTATAGCGATCCGCTCGCTCAGGGCATGATCGAAGAGTTGCGTAAGAATTGCGCCGAAAACGACGTTACTTTCTTTGATACCAACACTGGCAAGCAGGGCGTCGTTCACATCGTGGGCCCAGAGCAGGGTATCACGCAGCCCGGCACCACCATTGCTTGTGGTGACTCGCACACAGCGACTCACGGTGCTTTTGGTGCCATTGCTTTCGGTATCGGCACCAGTCAGGTGCGTGACGTCTTGGCCACCCAAACGATTGCTTTGAACGAGCTCAAAGTGCGCCGTATCAACGTGAACGGCACATTGCCCCCCGGTGTGTATGCCAAGGATGTGATCTTGCACATCATTCGCTTGCTCGGCACTCAGGGCGGCACCGGTTATGCCTATGAGTATGCCGGCACTACATTCGATAACTTCACTATGGAAGAACGGATGACAGTTTGCAACATGTCGATCGAGGGCGGTGCTCGCGTAGGTTATGTGAACCCCGACGAAACCACTTTCGAATACCTGAAGGGCCGCCCATATGCACCTAAGGGCGCGGCTTGGGATGCGGCTGTTGAGCAATGGAAGTCCTTTGCTTCGGATGCCGACTGCACATTCGACGATGTTGTAGATATCGATGCGGCGCAAATTCAACCGACTGTCACTTGGGGAATCACTCCAGGTCAAGGTGTGGGCATCGAAGAAAACATCCCCGCGGTGGAAGATGCGCCGACTCAATCGGAGCGTGACTCGGTGGCCGAAGCGCTCGAATACATGAAGTTTGAAGGTGCGAGCCCCATCAAGGGCAAGAAAATCGATGTCGCCTTCCTTGGTTCTTGCACCAATGGCCGTTTGTCCGACTTCCAGGAGGTCGCCAAATACCTTAAAGGGCACAAAGTTGCTGCAGGGGTACAAGCGATTGTAGTTCCTGGCTCACAGGTCGTGGCCAAGATCGCTGAAGAACTCGGCTTGGATAAGATCTTTATCGAGGCCGGTTTTGAATGGCGTGCGGCAGGTTGCTCCATGTGCTTGGCGATGAATCCCGATAAATTGATCGGCGATCAACTTTGCGCGAGTTCCTCCAATCGTAACTTCAAGGGCCGTCAAGGTAGCCCGACTGGGCGCACCATGTTGATGAGTCCGCTGATGGTGGCCGCTGCGGCCGTCACGGGAGAGGTTTCCGATGCACGCGAAGTCTTCGGATTCGCTTCCGCAAATGCTTAATTCCTAGTGCATGTTTTCTGCATATTTTCTGCATATCTTTTGCATCTTTTTTAATTCTTAATTTATTTAGTCATGCCATCCACACCTATTAAACAAGTTACCGGTAAGGGCGTATTCGTTCCCGGCGACGACATCGATACCGATCGCATCATCCCTGCACGTTTCATGAAGTGCATCACTTTCGATGGCCTCGGTGAGTATCTTTTCCACGACGTTCGTAAGACAGAGTCGGGCGAAGATAAAAAACACAACCTCAATGATCCACGCTTCGCCGAAGCCTCGATCATCGTCAGCGGCAACAACTTCGGTTGCGGCAGCTCGCGTGAACACGCGCCTCAGTCCATCCTGCGTGCTGGCTACAACGCTGTGATTGCTGGCAGCTTTGCGGAGATCTTCTTTGGCAATTCCACAAACCTCGGTGTGGTCTGTGTCATCGCCAGCGATGCGGACCGTGCTACCATCGCACAAGCAATCGATACCAACCCGGAACTGGAAATTACCATCGACGTCGAAGATCACAAGATCTGGTTCGGTGACCAGTCGGTCCCTTGCGAGATCAAGCCCGGTGCGCGTGACAGCCTGCTCAGTGGTAATTATGATCCGCTCGATGAGTTGCTTGAAGGCTCTGCTGATGTCGCGAAGACTGCGGGCGCTTTGCCATACATGCATGCGTGACATCCGTGATGTATTCTGTTAGCTTGCCGAGCTTGCTAAAGGAATATTCACATTCACACATCATAATTATGGATAACAAAATCGTTCTCATTCTCCTTGCCATTTTTCTCCCTCCAGTTGCGGTTGCGCTGAAGTCGGGTGCTGGCAAGTCATTGCTGATTAATATCATCCTTTGCTTCTTTTTTTATATCCCAGCCGTGATTCACGCGCTCTTGGTTGTGCTCTAAGCAAGGGAACTTCGGGCAATATTTACTGACAAAAGGCGCAGCTTCGGTTGCGCCTTTTTTTATCTGATTAGGTTGAAGTCCCGCCTTTGGGCGGTTCATCTTCTTTTTTCAGTCCGCCAGAAGGTGGGACTCCAACCTTTGCCTCTGATTTCATGGACATCTTTACTCACGCAGGAATATTTATCTACCCACTCGGCCTCTGCTCCATTCTTGCGGTCTTTATCGCTTTTGAGCGTTTGCTCGCGCTGCGCCCTTCGCGAGTCATGCCGCGTGCCTTAGTGGACGCCTTTGTCTCGGGGCAGTTTGATGGTGTAGAGGCAGATCAAAATTCCGTAGCAGGACGCATTCTGCACTTTCACCGCTCACGTCCCTCTGATCCGGATTCACTTAAAGCTTACGCTAGGCTCGAAGTCAGCCGTATGGAGCGCGGTGTGTTTCTCCTGGAAGTCGTGATTGGGGCTGCGCCCTTGATCGGGCTATTGGGCACGGTGACTGGACTGACACAAGTCTTCAGCGGTTTTTCTGCCGAGACTGGTTTGCCCGACCCAGCCACCTTTATTCGCGGCATCGCACTCGCGCTCAATACCACTATTTTAGGGCTCGCGATCGCCATTCCAGCACTCGCGGCGCATGCATACGTATTGCGACGGGTTGAATTTATGGCCGCACGCATCGGGCTCGGTGTGCAAGCCTTGCTACAAGCTAAACAGGACTAGGCCGCGCCGAAAATGGATACCAGCTCTGATTTGATCCATCGCCGCCGGCGGCAGCCTGTGATTAACATCGTGCCCTTGGTCGATGTGTTGACGGTCTTGTTGTTTTTCTTCTTGGTCACCATGCAGTTCAAACAAGTGAGCGCGCTCAATATTACCGTGCCCAAGATTGAGACGGCGGGAGAGAACGAGATTCAAGAACAAATCGTGATCGCGCTCAGTCCCGAAGGAGCCTTTTACTTAAATGACCGCTCCGTCGAAAAGCCGGAGCTCGAAGCTGCGATGCAACTCGCTGGTGAACTCACGCCCGATATGCCCATCCTATTGGTGGCCGACGAAGAAGTGCCCCTCAGATTCGTGACCGAAGTCATGGATATTTGCCGTAGCCATCGTTTAAACAAGATCCGTCTACAGTCGCGCTAATTAGATCCAAATGCTCTGGCATATTCAATTGAGTGTTTCAATTTCTCTGCAAATCTGAGCTTTCCGACAGCGACATAAGTCCTTAATCTATTTGATATTATGAATGAGATCATTGCTATTTTTGCTGGAGTGGGGCTGGCGGCAGCCTGCGGATTTCGAGTCTTTGTCCCGCTCTTTGTGGCTAGTTTAGCCGCCAATCAAGGAGTGGATGCGATCGGGGGCGTGAATTTTCAAGACATGATCGGTGCTAATTTTGAGTGGCTGGGGAATGACTGGGTAACGATCGCCCTCGGGGTGGCCACACTCTTGGAAGTGGGGAGTTATTACATCCCTTGGTTGGACAATGCCCTGGACGCGATCGCAAGTCCTGCTGCCGTGGTGGCTGGCACTTTTATTACCGGCGCAATGCTTCCTGAGTTTATGGGGGACGAAGCCTTTAAATGGATCGTCGCGGCCATCATGGGCGGTGGCACCGCAGGCATCGTTCAAGGCGCTTCGGTCATTACGCGCGGTGCATCGACGGCGACTACGGGGGGCATCGGTAATCCCGCGGTATCCACCGCTGAGCTCGGAGGCTCCATTCTCACGGCAGGCTTGGCTGTAATGATTCCGATCCTCGCTGCGATCTTGGTGCTCTTTTTACTCTTTTACTTTATTCGCACCATCTTTCGTTTTTTTGTCCGTCGTCGTGAGTCAAAGCGCGCGCTACATGCCGGCCCCGCTGTCGCCGTGCCAGTGAGTCGTCCACCATCGCCTCCTGGCCTGTAGTCGATCTCGATACCGCGCGAGTCCTGCCTGAGTTTTCCCAGAGTCCCTTCAGAGTCCTCGGGGGCCTCCCGATCCTTCATTCTTCTTTAGTTAGAATCTCTTTATGGCCACGATCTCAATTTGGCTTGAAGCAACACGCCCGAAAACGCTGCCTGCTGCGGTGGCTCCCGTGCTCTTAGGCACTGCAATGGCGCATAGCCTCGGGCAATTGAATGCTGTGCCCGCACTGATCTGTCTCGGCTTCGCTTTGCTGGTGCAGATCGGGACAAATTTCGCCAACGATTATCTCGACGGGGTGAAAGGCACTGATACGGATGCACGCTTGGGCCCTCGCCGAGCTGTGGCTTCAGGGCTCGTGCGCCCTGCGACTATGAAGTGGGCGAGTATTGGCATACTTGCCTTGGCATTTTGTCTCGGTTTGAGCCTGATTTATTATGGCGGTTGGTGGCTGCTGGCGGTTGGTGTCGCCAGTATCGTTTGTGCTTGGATCTATACTGGGGGCCCGTTTCCTCTCGCCTATAACGGTCTGGGAGACGTATTTGTAGTGCTGTTCTTCGGTTTGATCGCGGTTGTCTGCACATTTTATGTCCAGACCGGCAGTTTTAATCGCGATGTCGTTTTGCTAGCTTTGGCCTGCGGTCTGGTGGTCAATAATTTGCTGGTTGTAAATAACTACCGTGATCTGGAAGAAGACCGGCAAGCACACAAGCGAACGCTGGTCGTGCTCTTGGGGCGCCCTTGTGCGCTGGGGCAATATGCGCTTTCTTTACTCTGGGCCGGGGCCGTTTTATTGTGGCTGGTGTGGCAAGGTTATGGAGCCTTTGTATTGCTTGGCTGGATACCTGTGGGGGTGGGACTCTACCAAACGCGCAAGTTGCGGCAGGCCGTGCATCCTAGTGACTATCTAGCATGCTTACAACGTGCAGCCAAGGTGGTGGTCGCTTACGGAGTGTTGGTTTCTGTCGGCTTATTTCTCGGCTAAATGTAGAGCAGCTCTAGCTGCGATATCGCTTGAGGTAGACCTGTGCGTAATCACAGGAGGCGCTTACTTGCAGTCTCGCCTGATCTGCGTACTGAATCGCTGCCTGCATTAACTGAGCCGCGATGCCTTTGCCGCGTAGATGCTTGGGTACAAAGGTGTGCGTGATTTTTATTTCTTCTGTAGCCAGTCGCACGTAGTCCAAACGAGCACCCGAAGCGGTGTAGAAACGATGCTCAGCCGTGATATGCTGTATGGCGTCTGCCTCTTCAAATAAATGTGCCGCGCACGCCGGGCTGTTATAGGCGCGCGGCTTTGTTTCCTCTTTTGTCAGGTCGACTGCGCCGAATTCCTGGCAGCAGGCCCCACGCGTGCTCAAGCAATCATCGCAGATCGCGATGCCTGCCATGGTCTGTTCCACGGGAGCACCGCAATCGATGCAAGTTAGGGGAGTCGTGCTGTTGGGCTCTGAGGACGTCGAAGAAGTCATGCAGCAGACTATGAATCGAAGGTTGAGCTGTCAATCTATGTGCAGTTCCTGTAAAATGCATGAGGCTCACCGGGCGGGGGGCTAGCTTCAATTTGGAGCCTTAGTGGGGGCCTAAGAGTTGATTCGAACTTCAAGATTTATTGTATTCGCCCTGGGCAGTTTTCACGATAGCACGTGTCAATTCAGGCACTTTGATTGGCTTCGATAGGAAGTCGTTCATGCCACTTGCGAAACACTGTTTACGTTGCTCATCGATTACGTGGGCAGTGAGTGCTATTATTGTAGGTGGGGGGAGGTGCTTAGATTTACGTATTTCGCGGGTCGCAGTGATGCCATCCATGACTGGCATTTCGATGTCCATTAAAATTAGTTCGTATTCCTTGTCACCGACTGCCTCGGTCGCCAGTTGGCCATTGCTCACAATGTCTGGAGCATAGCCCATCCGTTGAAGGATTCGCTTCATTATTTTCTGGTTGGTTTGATTGTCTTCCACAATCAAGATATTTAAGGGGTAGTCCTTCGCGAGTGCTTTATTGATGTGTGGCACTTTTGTGCGTATTCCCTGTGGGCTGGAGGAATTGCCTGTTGCAGCTTGCTGATTCGGCTGCCCGCTGCCCTGTGGGGTGGCATCGAGTGGGGTTATGGCTAGGGGGATTTCGAGTTTAAAAGATGCTCCTGGCTGGGGCCGACTTTGGTAGGATAAGTCGCCTTTCATTAAACGGGCCAATTGACGGCTAATGGCTAGGCCTAATCCAGTGCCTCCATGAGTGCGAGTGATTGAAGAGTCGGCTTGGACAAAGGCTTTAAAGAGGTTTTTCTGGGCATCGGGCGAGATGCCGATTCCCTCGTCTGTGACTTGGATGCAGAGCGAAATCGCGCCAGCCTCTAAGGCTTTAGATTCGACAGTGAGATGAACTCTACCTCCTGTGTGTGAAAAGCGAATCGCATTGCTCAATAAGTTAAGAATGATTTGTCGGATGCGGGCGATGTCGCCCTTCAGGTATCGAGGGCTGCCCTCTTGAGTGATCGCTTCGATTGTGACCTTCTTGGACAGAGCCTCAGTTCTCATTATTTCTACGGGCTGAGAAATACAGTCGTCGATTTCAAATATCTCTTCGTGTAACTCCAGTCGGCCCGCTTCAATTTTGGAAAAATCGAGGATGTCGTTAATCAAATCTAAGAGCGCATCGCCGCTCACGCGGATAGTTGAGACGCAGTCTGCTTGTTGTTTGTCAAGCTGAGTATCTATGAGTAATGAGCTCATGCCGATGATCGCATTGAGCGGCGTGCGGATTTCGTGGCTCATGGCGGCTAGAAAGGCGCTTTTAGCTCGGTCGGCCTTTTGCGCTTCTTCGGCCATTTTTTCAGCTAATCGCGTTTGTTGTGCCAGTTCTTGGTTGGAAGCTTGAAGTGCGCGGTCTGTCTTGCTGCGTATATTGATGTTTACGATCATCTCCGCGAAGACTTTGAGTAGCTGGCGTTCGTCTTGAGTGTATTGATGCGATTGCTTCACCGCATCGAAGCCGACAAATCCGATACATTCGTTATCGTCGATAAGTGGAACCGTGATTAGGCTTTTAATATTTTGAGCTTCAAGTATCACTCGCGTGAGTTCGTCTTTGGGGAGGTGGTGGACATTATCAATCTCAACCACCTGTCCCTGCTGGTGCGCTTCGAGCCAGTTGGGCAAATCGGATAGGTCGACGCACTGGAGTTGATCGATTTCAGAGCTAATCCCCGGCGCACACCACTCGTGTGTGTTCTGTGCAGTCATTGTGTCGAGATTGTAGCGGAAAATATAAGCCCGATCGACGCCGGTGAAACGACCGATTTCTCCCAGCGAGTCCTCGACAGTCGCATCAATTGATTTCAGCGGGCGGTTAATGTATTCTAGGGACGTTCTCACCAGTAGTTGCAGGAACTGATCTTTATACTGAAAAGCGTCGTTCTTTTGCCGGAGCATCGCACGATGTCGCCTGCTGCTGCGCAAAGAAAAGCCCATGAGCGCCAAAGATATAAATAGTAGGCTCGGTAGTGCCGCGACCCCCAATAGATACAGATACCAACCCTTGGACGAGATGTCGATGCCCAGCACGGCCAGTACTTCGCCCGTTTCGGGGTCAAGTATGGGAGTGATTGGGCTGATCCATGTGCCCCAGCGATCTTTTAAGGGACCTTCCAAAAAGGAGCTTTTATTGTCGAAGACCGCTTTCAGTTTAGTTGAGGCCTCTGGATAAGGCTCGCCTAGGGGAGATGGAGGAGTGTTTTCTACAGGCCGTTGCGCATCGACTAAAAAGTAAATATCACCTTCTGCATTGCGCTGCATGATATAGATGTAATGAAAACGGTCCGATGTTAAGATCTGTCTCGATAGTGTCTCTTGGATCTGCAGGGCCGCTTTTTGCTGTTGTTTCGCTGTGCCTGAGACTAAGTCCCTTACTTTAGTCAGATCGAGTCCTTGGCTGACTAATTCAGCTGATATCATTAAGGCATTGCGCATTCTTTGATCCGCCTTAATGAGGACCAGCACGATGGATAAGCTGGCCAGTAGGACGAATAGGGAGGAATTCAGTAGCAGGGGGGCTCGGCTCGTGTTCGAGGGGATTTTCGAGTCTTTGTAGTTTGGCAGTGCCATTTCATCCATCTCATCGAATTATGCCCTTGAGGTCAAGATTGACCGTGATGCCAGTTGCTTGCAGTCGCTATAAACGGTACGTTTTTAGAAGTTCATTGGGCAATTTTGCGTATTATATACGCCATAAGAGACTCGTAGCTGTATGGAGAACGTGTTTATGAATAGTATGCAGTGATCACACTGTTGCATCCGTGGCGAAGGTAGTTCTACATTGTTAAACTTTACGCTTGTACTTTCGCGATATTTGCGCAGGGTTATGTTTCTCACTTAAAGCTTAACTCACAGTTCGTGACTCCACTGAATCGGATAGCGAAATAAAAAAATATGACGCTACAGGCCTTCGCTCTATAGCGCGCGACTTCATGGAGTTTTGCGACGACTATTCGAGCTACTTTATCTCTCAGGGGCGCAACCGCACTTTACATGCGCGCCAGTATCTAAGCGGCCTACTAGGAGATATTCGGCGTAAAAACATTGAGCGCATCGGTGAGAAAATCGATCAAGTCGATTATCAGTTAGTGCACAACTTCGTTAGCGAATCGAACTGGAACCACCGAGCCTTGGTCGATCAAATGGCTCGCGATGCAAATACATTACTGGGCGGCAACTCAGAGAGTATGCTGCTGCTCGATGAGATTTCCTTCCTGAAAAAGGGCACTCGTAGTGTAGGCGTGGCGAGGCAGTATTGTGGATGCTCGGGTAAAATTGAGAACGGTCAGGTTAGCGTCCTGGGAGTTCTGGGCTGCCAGCGCGATGCGACAATCATCGACTACCGGCTATATCTTCCGGAAGCTTGGACGCAGGACTGTGAGCGCATGGATCGCGCTCATGTCCCTGCAGATGAGCGCACGTTTAAAACGAAACCGGAACTCGCTTGGGAGATTATCGAGAATGCGATCAATCAAGGACTTGAGTTCAACTGGGTCGGCATGGACAGTCTCTATGGCAGCAACAGCAAATTGCTAGCAAAGCTTGAAGAGCAAGGGCTACGTTACGTTGCCGATGTTCGCAGTAACCAGAAGTTCTATGTTCGCGATGTCAGTGGAGCGCTGGTGTATCAATGCGTGGATCGGCTTTGGATCGAGCGAGGTGGCGAGCAAGCTGAACATGTTCACTTCCGCAATGCAACCAAAGGCCCCCTTCACGCACAGGTTCTGCGCATAGCGCTTTACGATCATGACGGATGCCAGAATCAGCGCTGTTTGGTCATCAGCTGCGATGGAACCGGAGCGATCAAATATAGCCTGACCAATGATCAGGCCAGTGCCGTGCAACTATGCTATCGCCAACATCAGCGCTACTGGATCGAGCGAGCCATACAAGAAGCTTAGAGTGAAGTCGGAATGGCGCAGTATCAGGTGCGCGGCTGGCAAGGCTGGCATCAACACATGGCCATGGTCACTATGGCCATGCTCTTCGTTACACAGCAAAAGCTCATTAATCGAGAATGCGCTCCATTGTTGAGCACACACGACGTGGTCGAACTGCTCAGCTTTTACCTGCCTTCCAAACAACGCTCAGAAAAGGAGATCTTCCAACAACTCCTACAAAGACACACAGCAAGACTCAAATCCATTGAACACCACTATCGAAAACAGGGACGAACCGCATACATCTCGTAGTTTAACAATGTAGAATTAACGAGAGGCGGTTTAGATGTTAGCCATTCAAAGTCGCGCATTTGTAATGATCTTCCGCTGCAGTCGGATCTATTCTATTTCTATGCATCAGACCGTCTGAACTGTGACTTTTTTTACAACTTCTTTTAATTATTGCGTGACCTCGTGTTGTTAATGACCTTATTTTTCCAGCCTCGACTTCGTTACTTATGGAACAATGAAAAACCAAAACCCTGAACAGATTGCCCGCGACAAGATCGACGCTCAGCTACGAGCTTCGGGGTGGGCTGTTCAGGATAAAAACGCTTTCAACCCAAATGAGGGGGGCGGGCAGGCGGTTCGTGAATATACCACCGATGTGGGCCCTGCTGATTACGTGCTCTTTGTGGATAAGCAGCCTGTTGGAGTGGTTGAGGCTAAGAAGGAAGATTTGGGCTATAACATTACGACTGCAGAAGACCAGACTGCTGGCTATGCGGGGGCTAAATTGAAATGGGTTAAAAATTCCCAACCGATTCCCTTTCTCTACGAAGCCACGGGGGCCATCACCCGCTTTACCGATCAACGCGATCCGAAGCCACGCTCACGCGAGGTCTTTTCCTTTCACCGCCCGGAAACCTTGCGTGAATGGTTAGAGCAGGGGCGCTCCTTGCGAGACCGTCTGCAGGACTTATCCACGCTCGATCCGACTGGTCTGCGTGATTGCCAGATCAACGCGATTACCAATTTGGAAACGTCCTTCAAGGCTGCCAAGCCGCGTGCATTGATTCAGATGGCCACCGGCTCGGGCAAGACCTTTACCGCGATCACCGCCATCTATCGTTTGCTCAAATTCGCGCGGGCTAAGCGGGTGCTCTTCTTGGTCGATACTCGCAACCTCGGTGAGCAGGCCGAGCAGGAGTTCATGGCCTACACGCCGAACGACGATAACCGCAAGTTCACCGAACTCTACACGGTGCAGCGTCTGCGCTCTTCCGTGGTGCCGTCCGATGGGCAGGTCTGTATCAGCACCATTCAGCGCATGTATTCCATCTTGCAGGGCAAGGAACTCGACGAGTCCGACGAACAGGCCAACCCCGCCGAGGTGCGCCCTCGCCGCAAAGAGCCGTTTCCCGTGGTTTATAATCCGAAGGTGGCGCTGGAGCACTTCGACTTTATCGTGATCGATGAGTGCCACCGCTCCATTTACAACCTCTGGCGACAGGTGATCGAATACTACGACGCCTTTTTGATCGGCCTAACCGCCACGCCTGACAGCCGCACTTACGCCTTCTTTAAGCAAAACGTCGTTTCCGAATACACCCACGAGCAGGCGGTTGCGGACAATGTAAATGTCGGCAACGAAGTCTACCTGATCGAGACCGAGGTCACCCAAGGCGGCGGCACCGTACTCAAAGGCCTGGTCGAAAAGCGCGAAAAGCTCTCCCGCAAGAAACGCTGGGAGCAGGAGGACGAGGACAAAGCCTACACCGCCAAGAAGCTGGATAAGGACATCGTCAACCCCACTCAGATTCGCACCGTCATCCGCACTTTCCGTGACAAGCTACTCACCGAAATCTTCCCCGACCGCGAGGAAGTGCCCAAGACCCTCATCTTTGCCAAGACCGACTCACACGCCGACGACATCATCCAAATCGTGCGCGAAGAGTTCGACGAGGGGAATGCCTTCTGCAAAAAGCTTACTTACAAGATCGAGGAAGATCCCAAATCCGTGCTGGCCGATTTTCGCAACGGCTACCACCCGCGCATCGCCGTGACCGTCGATATGATCGCCACCGGCACCGACGTGAAACCGCTGGAATGCCTGCTCTTCATGCGCGACGTGAAAAGTAAGAACTACTTCGAGCAAATGAAAGGCCGCGGCACCCGCACCTTCGATCTCGACGACTTGCGCAAGGTCACGCCCTCCGCCAAAACCGCTAAGACGCACTACGTGATTGTCGATGCCATCGGTGTGACTAAGTCCGTCAAGACCGCCAGCCCGCAGCTGATTACCAAGCCTTCGGTTCCATTTAAAGATCTCGCGATGGAGGTTGTCATGGGCTCCAGCGATACCGACACCGTGTCCTCGCTGGCCGGACGCCTTGCCCGTATCGAGCGTCAGCTCACTGGGGAGCAGAAAGCGCGCATCGCGGAAAAGACCGACGGCATCTCGCTGCAGACGATGATCAAAGACCTCTTTACCGCCATCGACGCCGACACCATTGAGGCCAAAGCCTGCGAGCTGGCCAAAGTGCCGACCGGCAGCAACCCCGGTGACACCGCTCGCGAAAATGCACAAGCACAACTCGTCGCCGCAGCCGCAGCGCCGCTCACCGGTGCCGCCGTCACCTTGATCGTGGAGAGCTGTGTCGCCAATCTACAGATCATCGACAACGACACGCTCGATGTGCTGCAACGCGCGGAGTGGGACAAAGACGCCACCGGCAACGCCGAGGCACTCACGCAGGATTTCAAGAGCTTTCTCGAAATCAACAAAGACCAACTCGCCGCGCTCACCATTTTCTATGATCAGCCACAACGGCGGCAGGAAGTGACCCTGCAAATGATTCAAGATGTGTTAGCCAAGCTCAAGGCCGACGCGCCCAAGCTCGCGCCGCTGCGTGTCTGGCAAGCCTACGAGCAACTCAAAGGCAACAAGCTCACCGCACCACAGAACGAGCTCACCGCGCTAGTCGCCCTGATTCGGCACGTCTGCGAGATCGATGCCGAGCTACAACTCTTTAGCGACACCGTGCGCCGCAACTTCCAAGACTGGATCATGAAACGACATTCTGGCAAACAAGCCAAATTCACCGACGCGCAGACCAACTGGCTGCAAAACATCCGCGACTGCATCATCCAAAGTTTCCGCTTCGAGCGCGAGGACCTAGAACTCGATCCCTTCGATGCCCAAGGCGGCCTCGGTAAAATGTATCAGCTTTTTGGTGACGACATGGACGTGCTGATTGATGAACTGAACGAGGAGCTGACCGCGTGATGGAAGAACACTTACCTACTAGTTGGACTTCTCTTCTGATTGAGGAGGCTCTGTTGCCTTATGAAAATGGACGTAAAATTCGCCAAGGGTGGAGTCCTCAATGTGAACGTTTCCCTTCTGAATCAAATGATGATTGGGGAGTGCTGAAAACTAGTGCGATTCAGGATGGGAAGTTTGTCGAGGAAGAGAACAAGCACCTTCCTTCCAACTTAGAGCCTCGGGAGCATCTTGAAGTGAAGCCTGGTGACATCTTAATGACATGTGCTGGGCCGAGAGCTAGGTGTGGAGTGACATGTCTAGTGACCTCGACTCGACCAAGGTTACTAATTTCAGGGAAGATGTATCAGTTGCGTTGTGATAATTCTGTGATTGTTAGTGAGTTTTTGGAATCCTTTCTGCGTGAATGGAATACTAAGAAGCTGATCGACAAAATGAAAACCGGTATCAGCGATAGTGGTTTGAATCTAACTCATGGAAGATTTAGCACTCTTGAAATTCCACTCCCACCCCTAAACGAACAACGCCGCATTGTGGCGAAGATCGAAGAGTTGTTTTCGGAGATAGATGCCGGGGTTGAGAGTTTGAAGACGGCGCGGGCGCGGTTGGGCGTCTATCGTCAGTCCCTGCTCAAGCAGGCCTTTGAGGGCAAGCTCACCGAAAAATGGCGCGCCCAGAACCCCGACAAACTCGAACCCGCCGAGCAACTGCTCGCCCGCATCCGCAGCGAACGCGAAGCCCGCTATCAACAACAACTCACCGACTGGCAAACCGCCGTCGAAGAATGGGAAGCTGGAGGTAAGGAAGGTAAGAAGCCGACGAAGCCACGTAAGCTTAAGGAAGTTGAAAATATTACAGATGAGGAATTGGGGGTGTTGCCTGAGTTGCCAGGCGAATGGGCATGGACTCATCCAGACTTATTAGCTGCTTATGAGCCTTATGCTTTGGGGATCGGGCCATTTGGAAGTAACTTGAAAGTTACGGACTATACTACTGAGGGCGTTCCTCTCGTTTTTATTAAAAATATCACTCGAAACAATTTTGGCCTAGAGCCTCGTTTTGTTTCGCAGGAGAAAGCTGCTGAACTCAAAGCGCATTCTGCAAAGCCGCTTGATTTATTGATTACCAAAATGGGTGATCCTCCGGGTGATTGTGCCATCTATCCAGAGCACAGGCCTGAAGCAATTATTACTGCTGACTGCCTGAAGTTCAGAGTTCTTCAGGGGTATTGTGATCGCTCATTCTATTGCTCATTTATCAATTCAGTTCTTTGTCGAAAGCAGCTTGGTTTAATAACCCGTGGTGTTGCTCAAAAAAAGATTAGTGTTGAGCGTTTCAAGTCTACGGCAGTTCCTCTCTGCTCCCTTCCCGAACAAAAAGAAATCGTCCGCATTCTCGAAGAGCAGTTTACGGCCATCGAGCAAAATGAGGCGGAGATTGACGCGGCCTTGCAACGCGCCGAGGCGCTACGTCAATCCATTCTAAAGAAGGCCTTTTCGGGTCAGCTCGTCCCGCAAGACCCCAACGACGAACCCGCCAGCGTCCTACTCGAACGCATCCGCGCCGAACGCGAGGCAGCGGAGGCAGAACTCAAGGCAAAGAAGACGGTGGCGAAAAAAGCGACCAAGAAACAGGCCAGAAAGAAAGCATGAGTAATACGTCACCAATTACCACTCTTGGAGGGATTTTAGAAGGATTTCTCACTCATGAGAAAAAAATGATTGCTGAGTTTGAACAAAAACATGGCAAGATCCCTCATGGCCCTACCATCGGTGATACCTATGAAGGGCTTACAACGGAGTTATTATCTAAGGCGATCCCAGAGGAGTTTAATCTGCGCATCACGAATGGCTTTATAATTGGAAAAGACGGAAGCAAGTCAGGTCAAATTGACTGTATGCTCGTTAGAGGAGCTGGTTCACCGATTCCTAAGACTGACAGTGAGATCATGCCGATCGAGAACGTATTGGCTGTTTTGGAGGTGAAGAAGACTCTTTATGGTGGCGATTTTGCAGATGTCCTTGATCATTTTGATCAGTTGATGGTTTTGGAACCAAATCATTCGAAGCCTATTCCTGCGGGAGATATATTTCGGACTTTTTCCCAGATTACTGGTCTTAGAATAGAAAAGCATGAAGAAATCCGAGAGCACGACTTTCATCATCGACTGGTTTATCATTCTTTAGTTAGTGAGTTAATTAGGCCAGTTCGAATTGCTATAGGTTATGACGGATTTAAAAAAGAGTCAGGGTTTAGAAAGTCTTTCATCGGATTAATTGAAGGACATACGGGTAGAAAATGGATACCTCCAACGAGCTGGCCAGATCTCATTATTTCAGGCGAGTTCTCCATGGTTAAGATGAACGGAAGGCCATATGTGGCACCGTCGCGAGACGATTACTGGAACCTTTTTGCGACATCACGAGTCAAGCCAATTCATCTCCTGTTAGAGCTACTTTATACTAGAATCTCTAAGGATCTTGGACTTGTAGAATTTTGGGGGGAAGACCTTGAGTTGGAAGTTTTTAATCATTTTTTGCAGGCTAAAGCAATTGACCGAGATGGAAAGCAAGGTTGGGACTGGTTATACCTTGAACTAGATGAGAAGAAGTTGGGGGAGGGGACCGTAACTAAACCATGGGCACCTTATTTTCCAGATAAGGGAGAAGTAGTTTTGTTCAGTTTGTTGGCGAATCTCGAAGGCGGAGTGGAGATCAATATGATTAAAGAAGGTCTTGCTGAGAGGGCAGAGGCTCTTATTGAAAAGGTTAAGAAGACGGGGTTAGTCGCAAGTCGAGGGGATAAGTTGTTCTTAACTACTGAACAACTCAGAATGGGCTTCCTCTGCGACGGAAGATGCTTTGTCGGCGAAGACAACACTGGACGGCTTTCTAGATGGGCAATCAAGGAAACGGGACGTCTTAAAAAGGAATCGAATCTCTAGAATTACACTTCTTTGTATGACCACTGACACTATGATTTCTCAGCAATGGAGTTACTGTGCGAGCCTACACGACAATGGCGTGGGCTACGGAGCGGAAGTCGCTGGAACTTGTATTGCAGTAGCTTTCGGCCTGCTTGTCATAGCTTTGTTGACGCGCCGAAAACCGTTTTTCGGTCGAAAGTGCTTGATCTTAACCGATTCATTGTCAATACATGACGACAGTAGACCCGCCGGGCTTCTCCCTTTCTTCGGAAAGGTGCAGCTTACTTCGGTGGGTGTTTTTTTGTCCGGACATCAGGAGGTGCCGACACATGGAGTTTGAAAAGCCAGCCCTGAGCTTTGAAGATCAAGCGGACTTGCTGTTAGCGCGAGGGTTTTGCGCGGATCGTGCTGAATTGGTTCAGCGGCTACAGGCGACCAATTATTTCCGGTTTTGCGCCTATGCTTGGGTCTTTCAAGACGGTGATCGGTATCAAGCGGGCACGACGCTGGAGCAGGTCTGGCGTCTTTATACTTTTGATCATCGTTTGCGGACTCTGTTCATCGATGCGATTGAGAGTATCGAAGTGCAGGTGCGGACACAGTTGGCTTACCAGTTTGCGCATCAACACGGTGGTTTTGCTTATTTAGAAGAATCCAATTTTCCGAATTTCAGCAGTGAAGCAGATGATTTCAAAAAGTGGAAAAGTAAAGTTCTCGGGCAAGTGAAGCGCAGTGTTGATCCCAAAGGGGCTGAAATGTTTGTGGTCAATTATTTCCGAGATTATGGCGATCAGCATGATCGATTGCCTGTTTGGATGATGATTGAATTGATGGATTTCGGGGCGACCTTGTCGTTCTTTCGCGGCGTCAGTGTTGATATTCGCAAGGAGTTGGCTAAGACCATCGGTCAGCCAGAGGAAGTCATGCTCTCTTGGTTGATGGGGCTACACGTGGTGCGTAATCGCTGCGCGCATCATGCGCGACTGTGGAACTGGCAATCAGGCACCAGCGTAAAGCGTCCGAATAAGCGAAAGTTTAAGGAATGGTGGCAACCGACCATGTCAAAAGATCGTATGGGCATGCTGCTGACGATTTGTCGCTATTGGCTGAACCACATTAGTCCAATGAACACGTGGACGGCGCGTGTATTTGAACTCTTTGATCAATACCCAGAAATCGACATCAGCAAGATGGGATTGAACGAGAACTGGAGGGAGCATCCCTTGTGGGCCTTAAAGTAACCAGTTGTAGATGAATACTGAAAATAAAACTGAACAATCAGCGGACCTGCGCTGGCCAGACTTTACCGTGAGCCTGCGGGTTGGATTTTTTGTTATCCTTGCGCTCTCCGCGATCATGGCGCTGTTGCAGCTTTATCTGCCCGCAGGCAATGGAAACTCCTGGTTGGTGATTCAGTCCAATGGACTCGGGGCGTTTCCTGAAGCCATCACAGCTATCGTCTCCACGCATTTCTTTCACGCCAGTTGGGAACATTTGTGGATTAACTTAGGCGGCCTATGGATTGCTGGTTTAATTGCTTTCAGCTTGGCGGGGTATCAACGGGCGCTAATGGCAATGGTGTATGGGGGGCTGCTGGCTGGTATTGTTTTTGTCTGTGTCGGTGCGGAGGGCACCACCTACTTGGGGGCGAGTCCTCTGGTTTATGGGTTTGTCGGGCTTATCATTCCTTCTGCACTGCGCAAGGGGATGTTGCCCACGTTACTATTGGTTATCGGGCTCAGTGTAATTGGTAAATTGTTGTTCGATTCCATCCGAGATACTGCCGTAAGCGCGGAATATGGGGTGGTTTGGCTTGGTTACTTTTGCGGTTTAATGGGTGGCTTCATGGCGGACTTAAATAACCCAACTGAAGCGGTTCGTGTCTTACACAAGAAAGGGTTTATTGATGGTCGGGCGACCGAAGCGCTGCTACGGGAAACTTGTCCAGAACTTTACATTGAGGTGCCGGATTATGAAGAGGAGTTGATGAGCGCTGCTGAAGAGATTGTTCGAGAAAAAAAGCTCAAGAAACAAGCGGTGGAAGAAGCAATTCGAGCTAAACAGGAAGCCAAGGAAAAGGCCGCACGCGCGAAAAGGATGGCCAACGAAGACGAAATGCGCGCAAAGAAATCTACTAAGGATGAAGCAATACGAAAGAAACAGGAAATCAAAGATGCCAAATTACGAGCTCGGCAGCTAACGAAGGATGCGAAACGACAGGCCAAGTTTGATAAAAAGCAACGGGGGGAAATGCAATGAGCCCAGTTTATCTTGCTTACATAGATGAGTCTGGAGGTTACCCCACTCGGGCACACCATCAAGGGGACATCCGTTTACTTAAACCGCTGATTCAAAATGCAGATACTCCGTTTCAGGAAGTGTTCGACTGGATGGATCAGCAAATAAAAAAGCGGCCTGGAACATAAAGTTCGGAGTCAACAAATGGTCGGCTCAAGCAGGTCGCTGACTATACTCAGTTACACTTTAAACTATTTATCAAACAAATCTTATGACCACTGACACCATCATTTCCAAAGTATGGAGCTTCTGCACGACCCTACGCGACGACGGCGTCGGCTACGGCGATTATCTGGAACAGCTCACTTATCTGATCTTCCTCAAAATGGCCGACGAATACAGTCAGCCTCCGTATAAGCGCGATGTGGGTGTGCCCAAGGCATATGCGTGGCCGCAACTTAAAGCACTCAAGGGGGCAGAGCTGGAGGTGCATTATGTGACCACCCTGAGTGAATTGGCGAAGGGCAAAGCGATGCTCGGCCAGATCTTCACTAAGGCGCAAAACAAGATTCAAGATCCTGCGAAACTGGCGCGCTTGATCGCGATGGTGGATGAAGTGAATTGGGTCTCGCTGGATGCGGACACCAAGGGCGACATTTACGAAGGTATCTTGGAAAAGAATGCGGAAGATACCAAGTCGGGCGCAGGGCAGTATTTCACGCCGCGTGCCTTAATTCAGGCGATGGTGGCTTGCGTGCAACCAGAGCCCGGCAAGACAATTGCGGACCCTGCCTGTGGCACGGGGGGCTTTTTCTTAGCAGCGCATGACTATCTGACAGACACGTATCAGATGAATCGTGACCAAAAGGCGTTCCTTAAGCACGAGACCTTCCATGGCAATGAGATCGTGGCGGGCACGCGTCGTCTGTGCCTGATGAATCTGTTCCTGCACAATATCGGCGAGATCGACGGCGACAGCCTCGTTTCCCCGAATGATGCACTGGTGGCTGATGGTGGTCTGCGTGTGGATTACGTGTTGGCCAATCCGCCCTTCGGCAAGAAGAGCAGTATGACCTTCACCAACGAAGACGGCGAACAGGAGCGCGACGACCTGACTTACAATCGTCAAGACTTTTGGACGACTACCTCCAATAAGCAGCTCAACTTCCTGCAGCATATTCACACTATGCTAAAAACCACAGGACAGGCGGCAGTAGTGTTGCCCGATAATGTGTTGTTTGAAGGCGGGGCGGGCGAGACGGTGCGTAAGAAGCTGATGGAGACGACAGAGCTGCATACGATTTTGCGTCTGCCGACGGGCATCTTTTACGCCAATGGCGTCAAGGCGAACGTGCTGTTCTTCGATAACCGAGCCGCGCAAAAGACCGCTGCGACCAAAGAAGTCTGGTATTACGACTATCGCACCAACATTCACCACACGCTCAAGCGCAAGCCGCTACGCCTCGACGACCTCAAAGAGTTTATCGAGTGCTACAACCCAAAGAACCGCCACAAGCGCAAAGCCACATGGGACGCAGAGAAGAACCCCGATGGCCGCTGGCGCAGTTACACTTACGAAGAGCTCATTGCTCGCGACAAGACCAGCCTCGATCTCTTTTGGCTGAAAGACAAAAGCCTCGCGGATCTGGACAACCTGCCCGAGCCGGAAGTCTTAGCCGATGAGATCATCGACAACATCGAAGCGGGGCTTGAAAGCTTTCGCAATGTGGCGGCATCGCTCACCTCTAAATAAGGAATCATATGGACGGCATCTCAGAGGAAAAGATTAAGTGGTTTAAGGAACAGAATTTCGAGGTTCAGCTTTATCCAGAGAAGACGGTGAAGAAGTTTAGAGATCCTGAAGACTTAATGGATTTTTTGAACTCAGAGCTTAGTTATTGGGAGTCGTTTGATCTGATTCGTAACAGTTTTCGCTCCCCTTTGAGTAGTCTTAAAGAAGCCTTTGCGTGCGCTGATACTTCTACGTCTAATTGGAGAAGTCAGTTTCAAAATGCGGTGAATACTTTAACCAAGGCGGAGCAGAGTAATTTAAATACAAATAGCTGGATGCTGTTTTCGGCAACTAGGTTAGGTAAAAAAGTGCATGCAGTTGTTGATGAATACGGATCGGTCGGAGGGGAGTTCTTCTTATATTATTATTTTAATCGAGGTGGGAGAATTGAGAGAAAGGAACACTTCGTTGGTGCAGTTGAAGGATATCTTTTTAGTGAGCAGGGAAAACATCTTAAAAAAAATGTTTCCAAGAATGCTGAAGCTTTCGATGAGCTTTATTCACGGTTAGATTCTTATTTTGATGGTTGTATTCAAGATGCTACTGACCGGCATTCTGAATTTGAAGCTATTAAAACCGAGATCGTGGCATGGAAATCTAAGGAAGAGAGTGCAGTCAAAACTCAGCGTGAAGAGTTTCAAATTGCACACGAAGGCCGTGGGCAGCAGCACAACGAAGAGTTCGTGCAATCCATGAAAGACTGGAAGCAAAAACTATCTGACCTTGAAGATCTGTATGAAAGCAAGTTGCAGCTTGAGGAGCCCGTGAAATACTGGGACCAGTTGCGGGAGAGCCATTCACGATGGGGAATTGGATTTTCTGTCTGCACGGCTCTGGTTGGCATCCTATTAATCTGTATTTTTTACAACATCTTGTATACTTGGCCACCCCAGTGGCTCGAAGGGAATAAATGGGACCTGAACACCGTAAAGGGCACGATCTTACTATTAACAATGACTTCAGTTGGACTCTACTTGATTAGTTTGGGCGCAAAGTTTTCTGTGAGTTCATTCCACTTAGCAAGAGATGCGCAGGAACGGCGGCAACTGACTTATATTTATTTATCACTGATTCAGAAAGGTGCTATTAAACCAGAAGAGCAAAAGATAGTGCTACAAGCATTGTTCAGTCGCGCTGATACTGGTCTCCTTAAAGGTGATCATGGGCCAACCATGCCGGGTGCTGAATTGTTAGGGAAAATTAAGGGATAATCATGGCGCAAGAAAACAAAACCCTCTGGGGCATTCACGGCGGTAAAACAGGAGATGCCGATTCAATATTTTTAAAGAGCAAGTGCATTGCTCTGGGCTGGGACAAAATGCCCGATCTTTCTACGCTCGGAGGCGACCGTGAGGTGTTTAAGGCCAAAATCCAAGAGGCGTATCCTGACAAAAAACCTGGTGCGATTCCGAATAATGCGGGGCAGCTGTACCGTTTCATACACGAGGTTAAAATCGGCGATTTAGTTATCTACCCTAGCAAGATGGATCGACAGATCCATATCGGCGAAGTCGAAGGGGAGTATTACTATTCCAATAAGTCTGGAGGCAGTTACCCGCATCGACTCAAAGTAAAATGGCTGAAAGCGTTCCCTCGGACTAGATTTGCCCAAGGCGCGCTCTACGAGATCGGGTCAGCTTTGAGCTTCTTTCAAGTGAAGAACTATGCCGACGAGTTTCTTGGCGCATTGAGTGGGGAACAACTAACTAAGCGTGTCGAAGAAGATGAAACGGTCAGCCTAGTCGCCGAGGACATCGAAACCACTGCCGAGGACTTCATTCTAAAGACGCTCGCTCAGGAGCTGAAAGGGCACCCCTTTGAAGAGTTTGTTGCGCACCTGCTCGGCACTATGGGATATTGGACCCGCGGTGTGCCTAAAGGCGCTGATGGCGGTGTCGATATTGTGGCCACGAAAGATGAGCTAGGCGTTGAGCCTCCAATCATCAAAGTGCAAGTAAAGAGCACCGAAGGCTCTGTCGGGAATCCCGAAGTGACGGCGCTTTATGGCAATGTAGATCAAAACGAATTTGGGCTATTATTCACGCTAGGCAGCTTTACCAGCCAAGCGAAGGTCTTTGCTCGGAATAAGACCAATCTCCGCCTTATCGACGGCCCTGAGCTTGTTAAGATGGTGCTGAATCACTACGAAGACTTTAATTCCAAATACAAAGGCTTGATTCCTCTCAAGCGTGTGTACGTCCCCGAACCTCAGCCTGAGAACGACTAGGAATTTTTATGCTGTATTCGCAGTTGCCTCGTTGCGTATTCAAGTAAGCTAAGTGCTTTGCGATATTGATCTTCGCCATGTTCAATATGGCGGGGGGAGCTGGTCCGTTACTTTGGGCTCTAGGCCGTGTGATCGTTTTTGGAACTGTTGAGTCGCTTTTAGGCGTTGATGACCTCGTCAATTGACTTGGAACTTATCCGAAGAGAGCGATATGAGTCTGGACGTAGGTAGCGCCCTTGGAGCTCTCCTGCGTGATACATGCGACTCACGGTCGCTGGACAGACGCCTAGTCGCACTGCGGCCTCTTTTCGCGTCAACATGCGTGTTTCTTTGTATTCCTCGCTAGGTCTTGCCTTCGCGGCGATCTCTAGCGCTTTCATTGCTGCCACGTGTTCTGATTGTGGCAGTGTACCCACTTTAACTAATGGCTCAGTCATTGCCCTGAATAATTCTACCGTAGTCTTAGCTATTTGCGTCATTAGTTCTGGATGACATGTAACCTCGTTTTTTTACTCAAAAATTTTTCAAATTTTTTTGGAGATGCACTGAATCGGCTAGGGGGGGGGGCTTAGGCTCCTTCCCTGAGAATTTAAAGAGAGGAGATTGATTCTATAGGTAACTGGCTTTCCTAGTAAAGTAAAGGGGGGGCTCTCTAGGGTGTGGGGGGTGTGCTGGGAGCGGCGGCTACCTGCGCAGGATACATGGTGCGACTTGATCGGGACTCTCTTTCCGTATTCCCAAAGGTGAGAGGATGCGATGCGCTGCGTGGAGATCTTTTTTATCTGTGCCTAGCCGGGATGAAGCATCGCAGTGTTGTCGATCTGCTGCTGCTGCTGCTGATCACTGCAGAAGTTGAAGTGCCGAGTGTATCGAAGAGGTGTTGAGCAAGTGTTGAGCAAATGGATCTTAAAGAGATAAATTGAAGACCTTGGAACATTTTTGACCGTTTTGCTCTTTTGAGGGCTAATCCTAGTGCTGGAGCGGGTTGGATGGCACAAAAAAGCCATCAAACGATTAAATTTGATGGCTAAAATGGTCGGGCCGACAGGATTTGAACCTGCGACCCCTTCACCCCCAGCGAAGCCGAAAAGTTTGTATTTATGGGGGGCGCCGGCGTTTTTGGTAGATGGAGGTAGTAGCCGATTAGCGCCTGCTGTGATATTTTTTGTGGAGCTCGCGGCCGGTGGGGGTGGTGATGGGGACTAGGTCGGGGCTGCCACATTGAGTGCAGCGCTCGGCTCGGGTGGTGAGGCGCCATGTGGTGTATAGGAGTCCTGGTAAGAGTAGTAGGCACCAGAGTATGAGCTCGGTGCTGAGTTTGCCGTGGGTGGTGGTCTTGTGCTGGGCGTAACTGCCGCATCGGGTGCAGATCTGTGGTGTGGTGCTCATTATAGTATTTTCTGGATTGCTCGGGCTGCGTTGGTGTTGTGGCTGGTGCCGCTGCGGGATAGTTTGTCGATGGCTTGGGCGGCGTTGGTGAGGTCGTAGATGTATTGCTCGACCTCGGGGTGGTAGTCGAGGGGCTTTAGGGCGTTGGCTAGGCTTTTCCAACGCTGGGCGAGGGCTTGGGCGGCGGGGCTGCGGAGGGCGCTGTTGTGCTCGCGGAATGTGGCGGGCTCGGTTAGGATTTTGCTGTAGCTGATGGTATACTCTTTGCCGCTGAGCCAGTAGCTGTGCTCGGGGATGTCGCGGGTGGCGGCGTTTTTGGCGATTGTCCAGTCGGTGAGCTCGGGCCCTATGTTGAGTGTGGTGCTCTGGCCGTTGAGGGCTGCGGTGTGGGCGGATTTGAGTGCCGCGGGGAGTTTGTCGGTGGCGATGTTATCCCAGCTGGTGGTGATGGTTTGTAGTTTGGTGGAGCCTATGAGCGGGCGCCCGGGGTGGGGTGTGAGTGTGAGCCCGTCGGGGCTGGCTGTGTAGATGGCCACTACTGGGACTGTGTGCCCGGCCGATGAGGTGAGCTCGATGATCTGGGGGATCTCGATGGCGGTGGTTTTGATGCTGAGTAGCAGGATGAGGATTAGGTATTTGTATTTCATGGCTCGTAGCAATAACGCTCTAGCAAAAATGGACAAGGCCTCATTTTTTGCTCGATAGCGTTTGGGAATTTTACAACGTTTTTACTGGTGAGGTCTATTCTGCGATGGGAGCACGGGGCTTTTGCTTGTAGGGGGTTTGTTCTTCGGCGGCGGCGCGGTAGAAGTCTTTTTCATAGGCTTCAAGGTGGGGGGCTATCATGCGGATGTCTTCCCAGTTATCGCCTTCGCGGACTTTGCTAAGTGCTGCGGTGGCTTGCTTGAGTATGTGGGTGACAAAGGCTGTTTGATCGAGGTCTATGTATTTGAGAGCTTCGGCGGCGTCGCGGCGAGTGCTGGCATCGCAGAAGTCTAGGAGGAGGTCTTCGAAGCATTCGGAGTCGAGCGGGCTTTGGTAGTGCTGCTCGTTGTTTTGGGGCTCTGCTTCTAGGTCTTTCTCGATGAGTTCGCGTATGTAGGTGCTTCGGTTTGTGCCGTATTGTTGGGCGGCTTTGGCTTCGACTTTTTCCCAGAGTGAGGGGAGTAGCGAGACGCTCTTTGATTTTGATTTTTCCTGTGTCATGGGAGGAGTTTCTTAGAAAAACGCAGAATAAACAAAAATAATGCTTGCGTTATATAACGCACGGTGCGTTATTTGCGTTATTGTGAGTTCTGAAAAAGCAAAATCTAAGTCGGTGAGTATGAGCTTGGCTCAATGGGAGCTGGTGGAATTGGCCTGTGCGGAGGCTCGGGAGGATCGATCGGCTTATATTCGGCGGCTGTGTTTGGCTGATTTGGAGACTCGGGGCTACATGGCGGGCGGTGATGCTATGGGCCGGCGTATGTCTCAGCTGAGAGAGTTGGAGGCTACGGGGCTTGATGTGGATGCTGCGCTAGAAGGTTTATTGAGGGGGGCTGCATAATGAAATCTGGACAATTGAAATTTGAGGCTGAGTTACTGAGTCATTTGGATCGGTTTGAGGCTCGGTTGCGCGATCTGCGTGATTGGGGTAAGCTGTTGTGGGTGAAAATGCTGCGTGCTGTGGTGCGTGATTTGATCGGAGAGCGGCAGAAGCGTGATGACGCGATCTATAAGCAGTTGATGCTGCTGGAGTCGATGGCGCAGCGGGATGCGAGCCCTGAGATTGTGGTGAAAATCCAGTCGTTGAAGGGGATGCTGGCGGTGCTGTGTATGGCGCTGTGCTTGTGGTCGATCTGTGAGCTGTCGGGGCCGGTGCGTGTTTGGCGTGTGCGTGGGCGCTCGCGTGAGGAGATGCTTGTGGAGGGTTTGGCATGATTACGCTGGAGCGATCTGAGCTGCAAGCGATGTTGGAGCAGGCTGCTGAGCGTGGGGCGCTGCGGGCGCTGGGCGCGGTGAAGCAGCCTAAGCGCTATATCTCGGGCCGTAAGGCTGCTGAGCTGATGGAGCTCTCGTATTATCAATTTAAGCGGCTGCATGTTGAGACTAACAATGTGTGGCCGGTCCGTGGCTCGCTCTTTGACCGTAGGGACCTCGAGCGGCTGAAACTACAAACTGAGAGGTGAGATTATGCTAACACATGAGCGAGTGAAACAGGTGATGCGGGATAAGCACTGTAGCTATACGGATGCGTGCCGTTGGCTGGGGCAGCGTGGTGCTGCAGCGCGTGCGGATCGGAAGCGGGCGGCTGCGCGCAAAGAGGAGCTGCTGCGCCGTGATCGTGAGATGCAGCGTGCGTGTGGGATCGATTAATCGAGGAGTATTTTATGCAACTGAAGAAACATATTAAACGTGCGTATCATCGCAGTGAGCCCTGCCGTAAGTGTGGGGGTAATCATACCACGGGAGGCCATGATAAGGCGGTCGATCCTGAGGTATATGTCGAGGATGAGGAGGAGGCTGTGCGTGTGGTGCGCGGGTCTGTGGAGTCATGAAGGCGGAGCGGTATATGAGTCTGACGCTGCCTGCGGTGTGTAGCTACATGCGGGAGTGTAAGGTGGGCTGGCAGGCTGCGCGGATGCGTGGGGCTGATGGTGTGAAGCATCGTCGGTGGTATGCGGCTGAGTATTGGAAGATGCGGCGGTGTCTGGCGGCGTATGCTAATGATGAGATTGAGGGGTGATTTTTATGATTATGGATCTTGAAAGTATGGGTGGCCGTGAGGTGCGGATCGATGAGTCGGTGGATGAGTTTTTCTGCGTGCATCGGTTGTTTTTGGGTGGTGACTGTGTGGTGATGATCGCGGATCGTCGGACCAATCGGCTGTTGTGCGTGTGTGCGAATGAGTTGTCGCCTGCGGTGCGGCGGTGGATTGAGCGGAGTGAGTTTGATGAGCGGTTTACGCAGTGCTCTACGATGCAGCTGATGTTGGGGGCGGGGTATGTGTTTTGCTCGTTTGCGTTTGCGGCGGAGTGGTCGCGCCGGGTGCGGGTGTTGTTGGTTTTGCAGGCTCGGATCGGTGGGCTGTTGGGGGAGGCTGTGAGTGATGCGGTATAGTGATTTATCGTTGGATATCGAGACTCTGGATACGGTGCCTGGTGGGCTGATTTGCTCGGTGGGGGCGGTGCCGTTTAATGCTCGGGGTGTATCGTCGGATGCTGGATTTTTACTGCGGGTGAGCATCGTGGATGGTCTGCGGCTGGGGCTGTCGGTGGATAGCTCTACGCTGGAGTGGTGGGGGCAGCAGTCTGCTGTGGCTCGGGCGGGGCTGGAGAATGGTGCGGTGTGTGTATGTGTGGCGGATTTGTTTGAGCGGCTGGGGGAGTTTGTGGATGCGTATTGTGATCGTGATACGGTGCGTGTGTGGACTAAGGGCCCGGGCTTTGATTCGGCGTTTTTGGCGGTGGCGGCGCGCAGGGTTGAGAAGTCGCTGCCGTGGAAGTTTTGGAATGATCGTTGTGTGCGCACGATCTGCGAGGGTGTGTCGGCTCCGAAGCGGGGAGCGGATAATGTGCACCATAATGCGCTGGATGATGCGATCTACCAGGCGCGCTGGGTGCGTGCGGCGCGTCGGCTGAAATCTGTTAATTTGTAATTTATCTACTGTCTTCTGTTATGCCTAAAAAATCTACTTCCGAAATGACGATCGATCAGGTGCTGGCTGCGGCGCACCGTAAACATGGGCACGATGGTGTGTATGAGACGACGCCTGCGGATGAGATGATCCGGCGTGAGGAGGCGGAGTCGCGTGAGGAGTGGGCGATCCGTGAGGAGGCGTTTCGGCAGTTGATGGGTTTTATTTTTAAGGAGGGTCCGCATCCGGCTAAGGCGGTGCGGCGGCTGTATTGTCTGGCTAAGGCGTTTACGCCGGAGCTGATCTTGAATATGGGGGTGCGTGACTTGGGCAAGATTTTTGGCGAGAGCCATGGCTGTGTGCAGTGGCGGCTCAAGCAGGTGGTGCATGGTTTTGTGGAGGCGCAGTCGGGTAAGAAAATCCATCTGCCCTATCAAAAGAGTGAGGCGGCTAGCGCTAAGTATAGCGAGGCGCAGAAGGGCAACAAGAATCGCCGTAATGGTGAGCGTGCGAAGGTGCTCAAGCGGATCGCTAGTTGATTTTTAAAGGATGTGCCGGCCGCGCGGTGTGGCTGGCGTTTAACAATAGATGGAGGGACTAATGATGAGTGAGGGCGATTCTGAATTTAATGATATGAGTGCTTTAGTTGCGCAGTTAACCAGTGGTATTTATTATGGTTCTATTGAGCGTGAGTATGATTTTTGGGAGCTTTGGAGGGTTTGTGCCGATTGTTCTTATTTTAAGTGGATGATTGCTCTCTCTGGTGGTGAGCTATCTTTGAAAAGTCGGGCGATCTTGGGGAAGATGTGGAGTGGAAAATACAATGGCGCTACTTTTACTCTTTTGGGCGGCCAGCGCGTGGAGTTTGGCGTGCGGGGCGTAGGTATTGATAAGCGTTATTTTGTTCGGTTGGTTGGGAATAAGGCTGGTGTGGCTGTCAAGGCGGCTCTGGGTGGAGAGCCTGTGGCTGCTCCTTTAACTATGGGTGATCTGCTAAAGCTGGTGGGTAGGACAATCGTGCTGACAGATGGTAGGACTGATCTGGTGCGCAGCTGTCGGCAGAGTCCTGGGGCAGCTGGTGGTAGTCTTATTACTCTAGAGACTATTGCGGGGGATTGGTGTGAGGAACTTTATAAATAATAACTGAAAAAAATCGTAGTAACATTATGGATACAAAATATATTAATGTTGGTTCTCTAGTCGCTAGTGCGACTAATCGTAAATTCTTCGATGCGGATCGGCTTGATGAGCTGGCGGCGAATATCTCTGAGGTTGGCATTTTGCAGCCTCTGTTGGTGCGTCCGCTGGATGATGATCGTTTCGAGATTGTGTTTGGTGAGCGGCGTTGGCGTGCGGCGAAGTTGGCTGGCCTGGAATCGGTGGAGTGTCGTGTGCGTGAGTTGTCGGATACGGAGGCGCTGGAGCTGCAGGTGGTGGAGAATCTGCAGCGTGAGGATGTGGACCCGGTGGAGGAGGCGCAAATGCTGCGGATGATGCTGAATCTGGAGCAGGATGGTGAGCGTGTGTATACGACGGTGTCGCTGGGGGAGAAGATCGGGAAGAGTAAACACTATGTGTCTCAGCGTGTGTTGCTGGCACAGTTGCCTCGGCCGATAGCTGATGCGCTGCGCACGGGCAAGATCCAAGCTAAAACGGCGGAGCTGATCGGGCGTATACCCAACAAATCGACTCGTAAGGAGGTGGGTGATTTTGTGCTGAAGGGGGACCTGACCTTTAAGGCGACTAAGGAGTTGATCCAGCGCAGCTATGTGCGCTCGCTGAAGAGTGCGCCTTTTGATCGTGAGTCTGTGGATCTGTGCCCTCAGGCGGGTGCGTGTGGTGAGTGCCCTAAGCGCACGGGTAATATGGATCTGGAGGATGTGCGCGATGGCTGGGTGTGCTGCGATATGGATTGTTTCCGCGCTAAGTGTGAGGCCTCGTGGGAGCGCCAGACTGCGAAGGCGCGTGAGGCGGGTATGGCTGTTTTGAGTGATGAGGAGAGCCGCTCGCTGTTTGTGGATGGGCGGCACTTGAATTATGATGCGCCGTATGTGCTGTGGGAGTCGCGGCCGCCTGAGGATATTATCAAGCCTGAGGTGGAGTGGCGTAATTTGGAAAGTTGGTCTGTGATGCTGGCGGATGTGGTGAGCCCTGTGCTGGCCCGGGTGCCGGATACGGGGCGCTCTGTGGAGCTGGCGCGTCTGGATGTGTGCCTGACTGCGGCGGTGGAGCAGGGTGAGGGGGAGATTTTTAAGGATGTGATCTTGCGTAAGCATGCGGCCTCGGCTGGGGGCGGTGCTAAGGCTGCTTTTGTTAATCCGGATCTGGGTGGTGATTTTGATGGTGCGGACTCTGAGCCTGTGGGTGAGGTGTCGGCGAAGGCGGATCGGAGCCAGAAGGAGGCGCTGCAGGCGATGAAGGATCTGCGGGATCGTGTGGCGGGGTTGGCTGGAGATACATCATGCTACGTGGCACCTGGACAGATGCCTATAGAGTGCTGGGCGCTGCTGTTACAAGCGGCGGCGGTGAATATGGGGGCTGCTGGGCGGAAGCTTTTTGCGCAGTGGATGGGGCTGAATGAGGATGCGATGTTGGGGCTGATTTTGCGTGGTGAGCTGCCGGCTGGTGATTTAGCTGAGTGTGTTCCTGTGGCTTTGTTGTCGGTGCTGGTCTCGGAGTGGGAGCCGCACATGCAGGATAAGTTTTTGAGTGCGTTTCGGGGCTATGTGGCGCCGGATGAAGTGGCTGAGGAGTCTGCCGCTGAGGAGTTGGATCTGCCGGAGGGGTATCGGCCTGCTGCCCTGGTGCTGCCTGATGATGAGATCACGTGTAATGTGATCTGTGCGGATGGGTCTAAGGCGATGGCGTATTCGTCGACCGATGAGAATGATGTGACGACGTGGTGTGATGCTGTGAGTTTCGAACCGCTCAAGTCTGAGGTGGTCGGATGGGAGTATTACGACGGCGAAGAAGAGGAGGAAGCGTAAGATGCCTGCTGAACTTGTGAATTTATCGGCTGATCTGCGCTTACGCGTGGCGGTGATCGTGGAGGCTGTGGCGAGTTGCTACAAGATGCGGCCGAGTGATCTGTCGAGTCGGACGCGATCGGCGCGGGTGTCTGAGGCGCGGCATGTGGCGATGTATGTGCTGCGTGATCAGCTGCAGATGAGCTGTGTGGATATCGCTCGGGTGTTTGGCCGTAAAGATCACTGCACTGTGCTGTATGCGTGTAAAAAGATTCATGCCTGGATCGTGGGGGATGCGCAGTTTCGTGCGCAATGGCCGCGTATCGTGAAGTCTGTGATCGCTGCGCGGATGGCTGCGGAGAATGGGCTGCGTTTGCGGATGACTGTAGATGAAAAAGGGGAGAAATAGTTATGGCTGAGGTTTCAAAGATTAAAGGTCGGAAGGTGATCGTTGAGCGGACTGGATTTAAAAAATGTGATCCAATTCCGCCTGTATGCGCTCGGGTGTATCTGCCTGAGCCGTGGTATCATGATGTGGCCTATGGTGCGACGGAACGTATGGCTATAGATGCGCTGCTGAAGCGGGAGAGTGTGCAGGCGTATATCGCTAGTGTGGGAGGTGATGCCGGGTGATTAATCCACAATTTGCATTAGATTTAAATGCTGAGATTATCGTCGATAATTTCGCGGGTGGTGGAGGTGCAAGCACTGGAATCGAATTGGCGCTTGGACGTAATGTAGATATTGCGATCAATCACGACCCTGAGGCGGTGGCCATGCATCGCGCCAATCATCCGCAAACGAAGCACTATTGCGAAAGCGTTTTCGATGTGGATCCGATTGAAATCACTCACGGTCGACCTGTTGGGCTCGCTTGGTTCTCTCCGGACTGTAAGCATTTCTCGAAAGCCAAAGGCGGGAAGCCGAAAAGCAAAAAAATACGAGGGCTCGCCTGGATCGTTTTGCATTGGGTAAATCAAGTGGCACCTCGCGTGATCATGCTCGAGAACGTCGAAGAGTTTCAAGGGTGGGCACCGCTGGATAAAGAGGGATCACCGCTGAAGCATCGAAAGGGTTGGTTTTTTAAGTGCTTCGTTGGCGCTTTACGACGCCGTGGGTATGCAGTCGAGTATCGAGAGTTGCGGGCTTGCGACTACGGGGCTCCTACAATTCGCAAACGCTTCTTTCTAATCGCTCGCTGCGATGGTAAGCCGATCGTTTGGCCAGATCAGACGCACGGTGAGCCGAAAAGTGAGGCAGTTAAAAGCAAGAAGCTCGCACCATGGCGAACTGCAGCAGAATGCATCGAGTGGCCGATTGAGTGTCCATCGATATTCACCAGAAAGAAGGATCTTGCGGACGCGACACTGCGCAGAATCGCTAAAGGAATCATGCGCTACGTGGTGAACGCAGAGGATCCGTTTATTGTGCCGGATAGTTGCGCTCCTTTCATCACTGAGTGCGCAAACGCTAGCACTGAACGAGTCTTTGCACCAGACGAACCACTGCGCACGCAATGCGCTCAGATCAAGGGCGGGCATTTCGCGCTGGTAACTGCATTTTTAAGCAAAATGCGAGGAGATAATGTCGGAAGCGACATGCGCGAGCCTCTGCACACTATCAGCGCGGGAGGCATGCATCATGCGGAAGTGCGCGCTATGTTGATCAAATATTATGGCAACGAAAAGGAGGGGGTGAATATCGCCGATCCTATGCACACTGTGACCTCGAAAGAGCGATTTGCATTAGTGCTAGTTAAGGGTGTTCTTTATGAGATCATAGACATTGGGCTGCGGATGTTGCAGCCAATCGAGCTCTACCGAGCGCAGGGTTTTCCTAAGGGCTATATTTTTGAATGGGGCCACTTCGAATGCTATGAAACTGGATTATTGATTAAGAAAAAGCTAACCAAAAAGGCGCAGGTGCGCATGTGCGGTAACTCAGTTTGCCCGCCGGTCGCTGAGGCATTGGTTCGTGCAAATGTTCCTGATATGTGTGTGTCGAATGCTTTTGAGGAGGTTGCTGTATGAGCCTGACTATGGAGGAGCGCGCTGCGGCGTATGTGGCTAAAATGGATGGTGCGGTCGCTAAATCGGGTGGGCACAATCAGACGTTTTACGTGGCCTGTGTGCTGATGCATGGTTTTCGGCTGACTGAGTCGGCTGCGATGTCGATCATGCGGGAGTGGAATGCGCGATGCGCACCGCCCTGGTCTGAGCCTGATTTGGTGTATAAGATCCAGTCTGCTGCGCGCTCTGCGGCATCATCGCAGATGCAGGATCTGTGGGCTAAGGTGAGTGCTGATAACCGTGATGATGCTCGGTTTTCGCGTCCGGCTGAAGCGGCCGAGGCGAGTGATGCGGAATTACCTCCTATCGAGCGGCCTCAGTGGCCTGAGCATGATGCGGGTCGATTACGTGAATTTGCGGGTGTGTGGCGTGAGTCGGTGAGCTCTGTGTGGCTGGCTAATCGATCGGCGGTGGATCCGTGTCGGGTGGATGCTGCGGGATTTTTAGATGTGCTGTATCCGGAGGCTGAAAAGGTGTTGGTATTTACGAATCAGCGGAGCCAGGGGCAGGCGGTGTGGCCTGATGAGTCGTTGCCAGCTGGGGCGGCTGAGGGTGTGTGGTTTTTGCCGCAGCCGGTGGATGGTAAGTATCATCCTAATCCGAGGTCTGTCGATAAGGACGGTAAGCCTAAGAGCTCGCGCCGCTCGATGGAGAGTGTGACTGCGTGGCGGTATATGCTGCTGGAGTCGGATGAGGCGGATATGCGTGATTGGCTCGGTCTGCTGGTGCAGTTGCCTTTACGAGTTGCGGCGATTTACTCGAGTGGTGGGCGATCGGTCCATGTGTTGATCCGGATCGATCGGCCGACTAAGGATAGTTGGGACCAGGCGAAAGCGGAGTTGTTGCCGACGCTCAATCTGCTGTGTGTGGCGGGGATCGATATGAAGGCGGTGACGGCTGTGAGGTTGTCGAGATTACCGCAGTGTATGCGGGGTAAGCGCCTGCAAAAATTGTTTTATGTGAATCCTAATCCGTCGGCGCGGCCTTTGTGCGAATTGCCGATGTTGCGTGATGTTGAGGCTGATTGGTGTGGTATGGCTGCGGGTGGTGTTGCTGAGTCTGATGATGATGGGGGTCAGTGGCTATTTGACGGGCTGGGGTATTATGCGAGCGCATCGGTGCGCTGTAAAAACGCGTTAGAAGATTTGAGGGAAATTTATGGGTGATGACCAAACAGATAAGGCCAATGCAAAGGCGCGGGAGTTACTAGGTAAGGAGGCGGATGCGCCTGCACCTGGGTTTGAGCCGCGCGTGCTGAATGGTGGAGAGACTACTGGAGATGGTGAGACGCCGCAGTTTGAGTTTATCAAGCTGCCAGGTGAGGGGCGGCCGCTAAGTCAATTCGCGGATGAGATGGGCCGTGTGTGTGCTGAGCGTGATGTGTTTCGGCGTGAGACTGTGCCCTGCACGATTAACCCTGAGTCTGGTGCAATGGAAGCGATCGTGCCAGATCGCTTTCGGACATTTGTCGAAGATTTCGCAGTCACTCACGTGGATAAGTGGAGTAAGGCTAAAGAGGATTTTATTAAGCTGCCTAAGACCATGACTAAGGATGTTGCCGGTGGTGTGCTGTCGGCCGACCAGTTTATATATAAGCTCAAGCGGCTCGATCGCGTAAACAATGTGCGGATGCCTGTGATGCGGCGTGATGGTCGTATCGAGTTGCTGCCTGAAGGCTATGATCGGGAGAGCCATACATACACGATGCCTAGTAAGATCGAGATCCGAGATATGCAGCCTGAGGAGGCGCGTAAGGTGATCGATAGCCTGCTGCAGGAGTTCCCGTTTGGGGATTTTGATGAGCATGGATTCTCTCGCTCTAAGGCAGTGGCTATCGCTGGTATGCTGGGTCTGTATGGGACCTGCCTACTTGGACTGTCGGGCCGGCGTATGAATTTTGTTTATACTGCCAATTCGCAGCGCTCGGGTAAATCGTTGCTCGCTCAATGTGCGATCACTCCCGTGACTGGTGGTAGTGAGGTTCAGACAATCCCAGACTCTAAGGAGGAGTTTCGGAAGGTGCTGGATACTGAGGCCATCGCGAGCTCGCCGTGCATCTTTTTCGATGACTTGGAGGGCAATATTAAAAACAATACCCTCAATGCGTTCCTCACTGCGAGCGTATGGACCGGCCGACTGATGAACAGTCAGAAGAAGTTTAAGGCGCCTAAGGTGAGTGTGGTCTATCTCACTGGTAATAACCTCACGCTCTCTACGGATATCAGCGGCCGCACGCTGCTGTGTGAGCTCTACGTAAAGGAGGCCGATCCGCAAGCGCGTAAGGTTAAGCGTGTGATCGATGAGGCGTATCTATCGCGTGATGATGTGCGTGGTGATCTGCTCAGCGCTATGTGGGCGCTGGTGCAGCATTGGGATGCTCAAGGTCGGCCTAAGCCGGATCGCACGATCCGGGGCTATGAGGAGTGGAGTAATATATTTGGTGGGATCATCGAGTGTAATGGATGGGGCAACCCTCTATTGCGGCCAGACACCGCGCACTCAGGTGATACTGAGATGACTGATATGCTGGATCTAGTAGAGTATTTAGTCGATGAGTTGCCAGCAGGAGAGACTGAGCGTGATTATGACTTCCAAGAGCTTGGGCAGATCTGTGTTGAGAGCAGCTACTTTACCTGGATGATTGATTACACTGAGCGCTCGGGCGAGTTTCCGGGGTCTAAGGTGTATGAGCTTAAGCCTAAGAGTAAGGCTATCCTCGGTAAGATGTGGACCAACAAATACGGCGGTCGGATCTTTACTATGCGGAGCGGTCAGCGCGTGGAGTTTGGATCGCGTGGCAAAAATCGCCAGAAGAAGTATTTGATCCAGTTGTTACCGAGCTGACCTATGCCTCTATTGCTGCCGCCCGAGATCTCGGGCGGCTTTTTTTTGTGCCGTAGGCACAGCGTTTCGTTCGCGTCGCGGCCTCCATCCCCCTCTACCCCCTATGTAGTTATAAGCAACCTGTGTTACCTGTGCCTTTTTGGGCTGCACCTGTGCCTCTGGTAAATCTAGTATCTACGCGGCTTCGCCGCCCTATTTGCATAGGTGGCATAGGTAAGCATAGGTTTTTAAGATTATAAAGGGTTTAGGGGTAGGGTATGCTTTAGAGTGCCAATAGTGCAGCATAGCGGTTTTACCTGTGCGACCTGTGCAACGTGTGCCGATTCTTTTTCGTTAAGGAATCTATTAGGGCAAAAAGTGCTGCCTGCAGTTTTTTCGACTCCCACCCCTTTCGCGCAGTTTTTGCACAAAATGTTTGTTGCACCTTTTGACAATGGGGCTTGAGCGTCGATGCCTGCTAAAAAAACAGAATCCAAAAAAGTGCAGCGAGTGCGGTGCACTGGCTATCTGCAGCCGTATGATTACTACGCTGATTTGTTCGGCGCTAGTGAGCGAACGGTGAAGGGCTGGGTGTCGACTGGTCGTAAGGCGGATGATCGGCCGCCGTTGGATGAGCCTGAGCTGATGGCTAATTGGTGGAGTCGGCACTATAAACATCGGGTGCCGGATCTGATATTGAAGATGGCGAAGGCTGCTCCGGGGGATGGGGATGCTCAGGTTAAGGGCGATCCTTTGTTTGAGCAGCCTGCTCAGCCGGAGCCTAATGTGGTGCCGTTTGTGATGCCTGATAATTTGGAGACGGGGCTGGCCGCGTCGGTGGCTCGGCTGCGGGAGGCTGAGGCTGTGCTGAGTGCTAAGTATCTGCATGCGATGACCCAGGAGGCGGATGAGGGGGAGATCGAGCGCAAGCAACGTAGCTGGGAGCGGGTATCGAATCAGTTGCGGCAGCAGGAAAAATCGCTGCGGGAGCTTGAGGGAAAGTATGGTGACTCTTATTCGGGGGATGAGATTCGGGCGATGCTGGAGAAATTGCACATGCCGATCTACTCGGGGATGATGAATCTGGTGCGGCGCTGCTCTCCGAAGGTGGATTTGATCGAGGATCCTGCCGAGAAGCAGGCGTATTGGCTGGCTGAGGTGCGGAAGTTGTTTAAGGGCCTGCAGCAGTCTGAATTTGCGGCGCCGGTTGAGGAGTTGGTGGTGGGTGAATAATTCTGCGCTACAGGATTTGATGGTTCGGACGCTGGCGGGGATCTATCGCCCGGGGTCGGACCTGTCGCACCTGGAGTGGGCGGAGCAAAGTATTGTGCTCAGTAGTGCTGAGTCGATTGAGTTTAGCGGTCCGTATCGGGCTGATCTGACGCCGTGGCATGTTTTTGTTTTTGAGTTTTTCGACGATCCGGCGTGGCGGGAGTTGATCGTGCGTAAGAGCAGCCAGACGGGGATTACGTTGGCGATGCTGATTATGATTTGCTACTTTGTGGCGGAGATGCCGGCGCACGTTTTGTATGCGATTGATAGCCGGGATGAGGCTAAGAAAATTTCGAAAATGCGCCTGCTGCCCATGCTCAAGGGGTGTGGGGCTTGTGATGGCGCGATGGATGTGGCGGATGATGATTTGTCGACTCTGTTTATGATGGTGCGTGGTATGGCGATCCATATCATTGGCGGTGGCTCGGCTGGTGCGTTTGCGAATAAAACGGTTAAGCTTTGTATCCTGGATGAGTTGGACAAGCACCCGGCGAATCCTCAGGGGGAGGCTAATACGATCGATCTGGCTCGGGACCGGATCAAGCAGGTGGAGGAGGCGAAGCTTGTGGGCTTTAGCTCGCCTAAGGATTGGGAGAGTGTGACGAATCAGGAGTATCTGACTGGCACGCGGCATAAGTTGTTTGTGCCTTGTCCGCACTGTGGGCGTAATCAGGAGCTGGTGTGGCAGCAGATGCGCTTTGATCACTGTAAGGATTTGCTGGGTAATTGGGATCTGGAACGGGTGCTTAAGGAGACGTATTACGAGTGCATCGGATGCGGTGAGGCGATCGAGGAGCGGTATAAGCCGTGGATGCTGGACCTGAAGCGGGTGCAGTTTTTACCGACTAATCTGAATCTGGATGAGCACCGGCGGGTGCCGCGGAAGTTGAGTTTGCATGTTTCGGATTTGTATTCGCAGTTTCCTGAGTCGCGTTGGGGGTTGTTGGCGGTGCAGTTTATCGACGCTTCGAAAAATCCGTCGAAGCTGCAGGCGTTTTTTAATGGTCGGATGGGTCTGCCTAAACAGGAGCGACGGGTGAGTATCGCGAAGAATGATGTGTTTCAGCTTTGCGGGGCGTATGAGCATGATACTTGTCCTGTGTGGCCTGCGTTTTCGGTGGCTGAGCAGCCTGCTGTGGTGATGGCGAGTGATGTGCAGCAGGATGTTAAGAAGTGGGCTAAGGGTGTGTTTACTACGGAGGGTGAGCTGTATATTGTGAGTTATGGTGAGACGCTGAGCTATGATGAGCTGGAGATGGTGGCGAATAATCCGACGCTCTGCGGTCCTGAGAATGATCGGCGGGAGTATAAGACGAGCTTCGGTTTGATTGATGAGGGGCACGATACAAAAAATGTGCGCTCGTTTTGCCTGAGCACGGGTGGCCGTTGGTGGCCGGTTAAGGGTCGAGGTGGCATTCAGGTTAGGGATGTGGTGAGCGAGTCGAGCGCTACGCATGATGGGCGCGAGCTGATGGTTTACCACTGCTCGGATGATGACTTTAAGACGGATTTGTATGTGGGCCGTATCGGTGAGTTTGAGCGGATTAAGCAGGGTAAGAGCCCGGTGCCGCGTATGTGGCTGCCGATCTATGTGGAGGAGCGTTTTGTGGCTGAGCTGTGCGCGGAGAAGCGGGAGCGGCAGAAGGTGCGCGGCCGTATGTGCTGGGTATGGGTGGATCCGAAAGACCCGAATGACTTTGGCGATGCTGTGAAATACCTGCTGGTGTTGTGGTATAAGTTTAAGGAGCTGTTCCCGTATGATCGACCTAAGGATCTACGCACCTCGGATGAAGTAGCCGAAAATTAGACCGATAACCAAACTGGTGATGGACCAGGCTAGATTTACTTTGTCTATCCAGTTTGGTTGGTTGGCTTCGTCGGCCTGTTTTACGCTTAAAATGATTTTTGCGCGTTCGTGGTTTGGTGATCCTATTGCGCTTTGGCTGATGATTTCTAGTAGCACTTCTTTGGGCTGTTGGTGCATTTGTTCTATCATGTCGTTGGTGAGTTTCATAATTTATAGGGGTTGTGTGCTTTGACATGCGGCGGTCGGCATGCCTTCGGACTTTGATAGACTTGCCACTGTTAAGCAGTATTTGCGACGTAAATTTGATGCAGCGCAGCTGCGCGCTAAAGCGGATGATATTTTTGATTTAGCGACTGAGGAGGTGACGATCACCTCGCAGGGTTTTGAGGGGGGCACGTCTGCGGGGCAGATTAGTTTCCCTAAGATTTTGCTGCTGCAGGCGATCGAGGAGCTGATCGCGGAAAAGGATCCTGATAATACGCCGTCGGCGCCTGGTGGATCGATTCACCCTGATTTCTCTCAACGTAGTATTTCGACATGAGTAAAGCCCTTGATAAAATTATTGAACGCGGCAGTGGTGGTGCTGCTGCTGAACCTGATTTGAATGCGTCGGCTGCGGATATGCCGGCTGCGGCTATCGGCGGTAGTGGCGGTGGTTTTGCTGGTGCGGATGCGAGCTCGCAACAGCGGGGCATGATCTATTTCCCGCAGCTGGATACGCGTAAGGAGATTAACCCTACGAATCGTAAGGAGCTGCTGCGCCGCTCTCGCTGGATGTATGCGAATCTGGGTGTGGTGCGCCGTGCGTATAATGGGGTCTCTCGGATGATCGTGGGCACGGGATTGATCCCTGAGCCGATCACGGAGGATAAGGAATGGAATGAGTTGTCTCTCGCTGCATTCCAACGGCGGACGGGACAGGCGAATGTTTTTGACCTGGCACAAAAGTATAATTTCGCGCGCTCGCAGCGTGCGGTGGTGTGCTGTAAAAAGAAGGATGGCGACATTGGTGTGGCGCTGACTAATTCGACTACGGGTCGGGCGCGGTTTGGATTTTATGAGGCGCACCAGATCGGCACGTCGAAGTATGGCGCGTTTGGGAATCAGTTTGATACGACTGGCTGGTATGATGGGGTGTATGTGGATCGCTTTAATGCGGCTCAGAAATACCGCATACTTGGAGATAATGAGGGGGAGCATGCGGATATACCGGCACGGGATTTTATCCATGTGTGCGATTTTGAGCGCCCCGGCCAGCGGCGTGGGATGACGGCTCTGGCTCATGCGGCCAACAATCTACTGGATGTTACCGAGATCCAGAGTTTTATCAAGATGGGGATCAAGCAGGCGAATCGTGTAGGCTACTATATCGCGGACAAGGGCACGCCTCAATCGAGCTCGGGTATCGGTGGGCAGATCGCTGGGGCGCTCTCGCAGATCACTGATGCATCGGGTAATAAGATCAACATCGAGAGTATCTACGGGCAGGGCGGTGAGATACCGAATGTGCCGGCGGGTAAGGAGCTTCGGCTGCTCTCGGATTCGCGGCCGCATCCGAATACGCTGGGCTTCATGGATTACTTGATCCGGGATGTGGCGTGGGGCTTGGGGATTGGTCCGGAGCTGCTTTGGAATATCGCTACGCTGGGCGGTGCGAATACTCGTTTTGTGCTGGCGGATGCTCAGGGATTTATCGAGGAGGAGCAGCAGCAGCTGATCGATCAATATTGCCAGCGTGTATACGTATATACGATCGCTAAGGAGATTAAGGCGGGCACGCTGCGGCCGTGTAAGGATCCTGATTGGATGTTTAAGTGCGGCTGGATTACGCCTGCTCGGGTGACGGTGGACTTTGGCCGCGATGGCACGCTCCACCTGAAGCAGATGCAAAGCGGCATGCTGACTTTTAAGCAGTTTTACGGCTGGAAGGGGCAAGCCTGGAAGAAGCAGATCGAGCAATGGATCGATGAGCGGGCCTACATGAGAGACTACGCGCTGCGCGAGCATGGTATGTCGATGCCGGAGCTATTTTCGACGCTGCCTAGCCAGCCGGATACGGACGCTGAGGAGCCTGCCTCGGATGCGTCTGCGGATGATGAGGCGGCGGCATCGTCCGCACGTGCGGACGATTTTGTTAATCCTACTGATCAAATATTATGAGTTATCCACGAATCTTTGAGCGGGTCTACATGAGCCCCCTTTGTATCCACCCTACGCGCTTTGCGAGTATTCACGCTTTTTTGCTGCCTCGGATGTTGGGGCAGCAGCCGCTGGAGATGCCGACTGTGGAGCAGCCGGTGCAGCAGCCGCAGGCGGGGCAGGTGCGCCCGAATCGTAGTATGTTTAGCGGGCGTCGTCGCCAGAAGGCGGGGCCTGCTTATCTTGGCAATGGTCAATACGACTCTCGATTCTACGATGAGCCTCGCGAGGGTGTGGCGAGTATCCCGCTCTATGGTGCGGTGGCTAAGAATCTGAGCGCGTGGGAGGAATCTTGCGGCGGTGGCACGGACATTAATGCGTTTGAGATGGCCTTGCGGCAGGCTCGGGCGGCGAATGATATCCATACGATTGTGCTGGATATCGATAGCCCGGGGGGATCGGCTACGGGGATCGCGGAGCTTGGCTCGCTGATCCGGAGTGTGGCGGCTGAGAAAACGGTCTACGCCTACACCGACTCGACGATGTGCAGCGCGGCCTATTGGCTGGGCTCGCAGGCGGCGGAGCTGTATGTGTCGGGCTCGGCTACGGTGGGCAGTATCGGCACGTATATCGCGTGGCTGGACCCGTCGATTAAGATGGAGATGGAGGGCATCGCGCTGCGCTTGTATGCCGAGGGCGAGCATAAGGGCATGGGCCTACCTGGTCGGCCGATGAGCGAGGCGGACGAGCAGCACCTGCGCGATACGGTGCGCGAGATCAACGACAGCTTTACGGGGGCCGTGACTGATGCGCGTCCAGGTGTCGAGGAGAGCACCATGCAGGGGCAGAGCTTTACGGGCCGCCGTGCGGTGGATCTGGGGCTGGCTGATGCGATTGTGCCGAGTTTTGAGGAGCTGCTCGACCTGATCGACTCCTAGCCGTTTTTGACAGTTTCCAATCGTTTTAAATTGATCACTTAACCAATTCGCAGATATGCCCGATAAAACTAAAAAACCGACTCTTATGCAGCGCCTATCTGGTGCGGCGAAGGCCATTGAAAAAAAGGATGCTGAGCTGGCTCGCATCACCGCACTGGCTGAAGCAGCCGGTATTAATATTTCGAATACAGAGCCCTCCGGCGAACCTGCCGCCTCTGCTGATCAGCCGCCTGCGGCTGCTGCGGAGACTCCGGCTGAACCTGCCGAGGGTGCCACTTCTACTGCGGCCGATGCTGCGGACCCTGCGGACCCTGCTGCGGCCGATGCTGATCCTGCGGCCAGTGCTGACTTGACTGCACTGCAGAGCGAGTTGGCCAGCACTCAGAGCGAGCTGGCGACTGCGAAGGCGGCGCTTGCGACGGCTCAGGGTGATCTGACTGCGGCACGTGCTGAGGTCGACACGCTCAAGGCTGCGGCTAAGAGTGCTGAGACTCGTGCGACTGAGATCCTTGCCGAGGCTGGCTTTGCCGCTGAGGAGCTGCCGGCTCCATCGAGCGATGAGGGTAAGTCGAGCGAGGGTCTGTCTGGCCGCGATCGTTTTAAAGCCGGTCTCTCTGAATCCAAACCTGAAATCTTTCGCAACAACTAAGCGCTTCGCTTAGCGACTCGAAACAAATCCTAATCAATAAAATTCAATCCATAAAATATTATGCCTGATATCACACTACTTGACGTAGCGAAGCGCACCGGTAACGACCAAGTGGTCGGCCTTATCGAGGAGTCGCTCGCTTTCGCGCCGGAAATGCAAACGCTGCCGATCCGACTTCGCCCCGGGACATCTTACACGACGCTCAAGCGCACTGCTTTCGGTGGTGGCGGGTTCCGTGATGCGAATAAGGGCACGGCTCGCATTAAGAGCACCTATGATAAGGTGACTGTGCAGATGTATTATTTCGACGCTCAGATGCAGATCGATGAGCAGCTGGTATCGGCTGATCCTGATTTGCTAATTGATGAGGGGGTCGGCGCTGTTCGCGGATCTATGATCAATCTTGGTCAGCAAATCTTCTCTGGTCGCGCTAAGGACTCCAAGGGATTTGATGGTTTCAAAAATCAAGTGGCCTCTGAGATGATCGTCGATGCGCAAGGCACTGGCAACACTGAGACCGTTTATTTTGTGGTCGAGGGCGTGCAAGGCGTGCACGTGCCGATGAACGAAAACACCTTGTTGGAGCTCGGTGAGTGGATGAAACAGATGGTCAACGATTCTGATGGTAATCCATTTAAGGCATGGGTGAACAACCTTAGCGCATGGCTCGGCCTCCAGCTGGGGCACAAGTATGCTGTGGGTGCGATCAAGAACATCACCACAGCAAAGCCTCTCACTGATGCGCTTGGTGCTGAGTTGCTCGCTAAGTTCCCCACGGGCATGGTGCCGACTCATTGCTTTATGAGCCGTCATAGTAAGTATTTGCTGCAAAATAGCCGTTCGTCTGTCGGTGCGACTAAGACAAACTCTGCTGGTGACAGCTTCGCGCCGACTCCTACGCTGCTCGCTGATGTGCCGATCGTCACCACTGACAGCATTGTGCAAGTCACGCCTGTTTCCTGGTCCTAATCGGATTAGACAGTATCCACATCACGAATACATAAATTAACCCGAGAGGAACACATATCATGAGCATTCGAAATCGCCGCGACGCCACTTTTCTTACGTCGCTTACACTCCCTGCAGCTGGATCCAATGACGACTCTGCGTCGATCGATTTGGAGAGCGCTGCACCTGGCACGGTCGCTGAGTCGATCGAGCTGGAGATCGCCATCGATGATCTGCCGAATTTGGCCGACGATAAAAACGCTACGGTCGTAGTTTATGACTCTGCCGATGATAGCACTTTTGCTGAGGTCGAGGCATTGGCCAGCGTAATCGTGACTGGTGCCGGCGGTGCCGGCGCGGCTGGCAAGACGGTTGACCTTAAGCTGCCTAGCAGCATCCGCCGCTACATCCGAATTAATGGTGCTGTGGATGCGGATGGTGGGGATAACACCGCCGCCGCTGTGACGATGGATTTACTCTTTTAGGCCCTCACCTAATAGTCACGCATCCGTGTAAGCCCCGATAGCATCCCTCGCTATCGGGGCTTTTTGCGTCTATAGATTGACATGTGCGTGTTCTCTATGAATCCAGAACGTATCCGATCCTTTTCGCTGCGCCGCACGCAGCTGCAGCAGCAGATTTATGGCCGCACGGTGACGCTCAATGGCGAGCGTGCTGTGCATGCGACTGTGGGGCCGGTGACGCATCGGCATAAGTTGGAGATTGGCGGTTTTTTGCCTGAGGTGGATACGCTGATCCGTATCTCGCGGGCGCATCTGTGCGATTTGGTGGATCCGGATGAGGCTGTCGGCTGGCAGATCGTAGATAGTCGCACGCCGGATAAGGTCTATATCGTGGAGGAGGTAAAGGATGATCCGCTCGACGTGGAGGTGATCTTTGGCTGCCGTGCGGATGGGTAGGGCGTATGAGGGTGACGATTGATAGATCTAAGCTCGATCGCGATGTGCGCGATACGAATCGTCGGCTGGCGCGATATGCTCAGTTTTCGGGCCGAGGGATCGCTGTGGAGGTGCGCAACTCTGCGCGTCGGCTGAGCGCGAATTTTGCTTACCGCACGCAGCCGTTTGGTAATAGTGAGGCGGCGCATAATCAGGGTATGGTGGCGGTGCAGCGCGATGTGTATCGCGTGTTTGCGACCCCGGGCATGCTCTACGATGAGGTTAAGGCGCGGGCGGGGGCGAACTCTCCGATATTGGATTATTTTTGGCGATCGGCTAAGGCAGGTAATGCGCGGGCGGTGCGTAAGATTTTGAAGGATTTGGGCATCGATATGCCGGTGGCGCAGACGCCTAAGCGGGCGCTGCATAAATCGGCTCGTAACTCTCGGGGGCGAGTATCGTCGACCCAGCGGCCTGCGCAGCTGGTGCTGGGCGGCAAGGGGGGCGACTCGCTCAAGCGCTACGTGAGTAAAATCCAGAAGCGTGTGGGCTGGGCTGCCTCTGGCTGGTCGGCGTGTGCGGCGCAGCTGGGTAGCACGCGCGGCATTGTGAAATGGAAAAAGCGTGGCAAGCGTGGCCCGGGCTATGTGCTGAGCACGGGGGGCACTCGTCGGCCTACGCACTACCTGGTCAACACAGCGAGCTATGCGAGTGCAGTGCTACCTGTGGGTGAGCAGCGTAAGGCGGTGCGGCGTGAGGAGCGGACGCTGCGACAACAAACGGAGATTGCGCTGCGTAAGTCTGCGAAAAAAGCGCGGCTGCGGGTGTCTTGATTAGACACTTTTTGAGTCTGTATGAGGGATACAGAATTAAAAAGTGAGAGTGCTGCGGCTGGTTCGGTTCCCCATGTCCCGCAGGCGATGCCGGGAACTAGGAGGATGGCCACGGGCGATGGGTTTAATTTCGATCACGCAATGATGCTACCATGTGCGGCGATCGGATTCATCGCGCAAAAAATACTAAAATGGACAATTGGTGGGATTGTCGTCGGGTGGGAAATTGCTCGGCACGGAAAACCAACAAAACCGAACTCTAAGAGCTGACATGGAGCGAGGCACGAGCGGAATTGCTCAGTCTCGACATGTTCTAAAACGACAATACTTATGATTACGCAAACACGAAAACTAGACGGTAAAACGTTCCTGAAGATCCAGCCCCACGGATACGCTCGACCTATCGAGCTGCCAGTGATCCAGTCTGGAAACCGAGACGCGGCGAATGCGTGGACATGGAACGGATCGGAAGATAAGCCGACACTGCGACCGAGCATTAAGACAGATCACGGAGACGGCACGATGACTCACGTCTGGCTTAATGATGGGATGTGCCAGCATCTCGCCGACTCAACAGACGGCCATGCGGGGAAGACACTCCCGTTGATTCAATTTTAGAACTCTAAGAGTAGTCGATCCGTGAGCGGTAGCGAAACGGATTGACTAGCTCGACTGGTTATATTCCCGACATGCCAATACGACCCGAAAACAAAGCACGCTATCCGAAAGATTGGAAACTTCGGAGCCGCTTCGTGCGCTTCCATCGAGCCAAGAATCGATGTGAGTGGTGCGGGGCAGTGAACTATGAGCCGCATCCGATCACGGGAAGCAAGGTAGTGCTTACGACTGCTCATGTATATGATGATCGACCAGAAGCGAGCGACCTTCTGAATCTCGCGGCACTCTGCCAAAAGTGCCACAATGCCCATGATGCTAAAGATCGCCTGCGGCGTAAGCAGGAGCGGATTCAACGAGAAGCAGGGCAACTTCAATTAATATAACTCTAAGAGCACACATGGAATGGAGGGAACGAAGTATGAGTGAACGTAATGGAATTGATGTGTCTCGCCTGGTTAGGTCTTTCGAGGACTTTAAGCAGCAATATGAAAGGGACGGATACCCCGATGGAGTGCACTGGAAATGCCCAGCATGTGGAGAATACTGGAATGATGATGATTCTCCGCCTGTCGGGGGCCTTGAGCAGTGGCAAGGCTATGCGCACGATACTGGCGGTAGCGGCTGGGCATGCGTTAAGTGCGACTGCGGAAATCACTACGCGATGGATACTTCGACCTAACTCTAAGAGTAGTCGATCCGTGAGCGGTAGCGAAATGGATTGACTAGCTCGACTGGTTCGAGGGTGCGAATCTGGCCAAATCTCCCGCCAACAAAAAAAAGTGACAAAAACTCACATTTAGGGCTTGCAATTAAGTGATGATATGTCACATTCATAGTCAAGCTAAGGGATGAGCCCGAGGCGCAAAATAAACGGAAAGCGAAATTAATGAAATACCTAAAATACAAAATGACATCAAACGAAACTAGCGGCCTAAAGCGTGAATTTACAAACAAGGCTGAAGCCCTAAGTGCGGCTCGCACACAAGTTAAGGCTGGGTGGTCGGCTAAGGTAACAGACATGACGACTAAAACTGTCATCTTCGATAAATGAGTCCGGTCGAATACAAAGCGAACCGTGAACAGCTCCGCCTAACTCAGGCGGGGCTTGCCTCGCGCTTGGGTGTCACGAGGGAAACTGTCGTGCGTCGTGAGCGCGGAGAATCGCGAATTACGGATGAGGCTGCGCTTGCGATTCTGCATCTGCTTTCTGCCTCGAACACCTAACTCTGGCATGGAGTGAGGCACGAACGGAATTGTCCAGCAGTGCTTGGTTCACTCTCGTCGAAAACACTATTATGATAAAACGACCATTAAACTCTCAATTCTCCGACCACGTAAAAAGCGGTCGAAAGTTCACAACAATTCGCGATAAACCGTGGCCTACAGATAGACCGATAATGCTCTATAATTGGTCGGGGCTGCCGTATCGTTCTAAGCATGTAGATGTCGCTCCGATAAAAGTATCGGGATTCTGGACGATCCACATAACGCGAACGGACAATGACAAAATGGGCTATGGCTATGGGATGGAATGCGGGATACCGCTTTGGAAAACCGAAGGCTTTGAATCGAAGGAAGCGATGGATGCTTGGTTTCGTCCGCTTGTAAAAAAGAACGCGACGATCACCAAGACGCTGATGCGATTCTCTTTAGTGAACACTAATTAGAACTCAACCATTAGATATTAAAATCATGACAGCTAAAGAAATTGAGGGAAAAGTGATCGCTCGGCTGCGATTGCAGCATAAGGCGTATAAGACGGAGCAATCGTATCTAGGTTGGATTCGGCGCTATAATTCTTGGCTGTGTGAACAGCGGCCGGCGGGTGCATCGGCTGAGAAGATGGGCGCGTTTCTCACGTATTTGGCGCAGGTTGAGGAGGTGGCCGCCTCGACTCAGAATCAGGCGTTTAATGCTATTTTGTATATGTATCGCACGCTGGGTGTGGAGCTCGGAGAGGTGAAGTCTCTGCGGGCCAAGCCGGGGCAGTTTGAGCGGCATGCGCCGTCGATGGGCGAGATTAAGGCGGTGCGCGATCGGCTGCGCGATGCGAATGGCTATCCGGTGCGGCTGTTGTTCGATCTGCTCTATGGTTGTGGCCTGCGGGTATCGGAGCCGCTGGGCCTGCGAGTCAAGGATGTGCGGATGGATCGGCGCGAGTTGATCATCCGCCAGGCTAAGGGCGGTAAAGATCGAGTGGTTAAGGTCCCGCCCTCTCTCTATACTTGCCTGCAGCTGCAGATACAGTCCGCACGCTTGGTTTTCGAGCGGGACTCGGCAGACGGTGTGCCGGTGCAAGTGCCCTCGGCTCTGGGGCGGCGCTCTCGGTCGCTCTGCCGGCAGTGGGGTTGGATGTTTGTTTTTCCCGGGCATGTGCCGGTGGCGCATCCGAGGTCGGGTGAGGTGGTGCGGTTTAGCCTGCATCCTGGTAATATCCAACGGGAGGTTAAGCGCGCGTGCACTGCGGCGGAGTTGGCTGTGCCGTTTACGCCGCACCATTTACGGCATGCGTATGCGACGCATTGCCTCGATTCGGGGGCTAATGTGCATGATGTGAGCGAGTGCCTCGGGCATGCCTCTTTGGAGACGACAAAGCTATATTTGCATGCGCAGGTGGATCGTGTGCAGAGCCCCCTGGAGCGACTGGCCAGCGTGGCCTAGACCAGCACTGCGGCGCTCGGTATGACATGCTCTGCGGGGCATGACTCCATCGCGAAAAATCGAGAAGGCGCTGTGCGCTGATGTGTTGACCGTGGCTAACATCCCTGAGCTGTCGTTATTGCAGCGGGGGTCGGTGCTCAATGTGTATCCGGGCCTAAACTACGAGACGAAGCATCTGCCGCGTATGCAGGTGGCTATGCCGGATGTGTCGCCGGCACCGGGCTTTGAGGGTGTGCCGGATGCTCGGGAGTATGTGGGCGATCTGTATATCGCTGTGCTGTCCGATGCGCAGCGCGCGGACGATGCGGTGTGCGATGCCTACGATGGATTGATCGGTGCCGTGCAGGCGCTGTTTGAAGGCAGTCGCTCGGATATCAGCCTGGCAGGCCTGCTTAACTATCCGGAGTCGGGCCCGGATGAGCGCACGGTAAAAGAGCTGTATATCTATCAGGCGCGGTTCGAGGGCGAGTCGCAGGATCACCTCGAGCGGGGCGTGTGGCAGGTGCTGCTGCACTACCAGGTGGAGTTTACGGTGCACGATGGCCAGCCGGCTGAGTAGTGCGGTTTTTGACAGGTGAGGATCTGCGTATCCACACACACGATCATTTAACCACTTTAAAAAAAATCATGGCTGAAAAACAATACGGCACCGCTCATATATTTGGCATCGATGCGAATGTCACTAATCTGACGATCACTGCAGTCGACCTCGAGAAGAATTTTAACCTCGATCAGAAGACCACGGACCAGCTGGGCGTGACGATCGAGAACCGCATGGACGATCGCATGATCACCGGCACCATCACTGCATTTGTTAAGTCGGGCTATACGTTTCCGGCGCAGGGTGATTTGATCACTCTCGCAGATATGAAAGACTCCGATCATGATAAGCAGTATTGCATCAAACGCGTAGGCGGTGCCGAAAAAGCGGGCGATAAGTATGTGCTCACGCTCACTCTGGAGTGGCATGAGGGCATTACCTATAGCTCTGAGTAAGTTTGTTAGTTAGTTGGTTGTTTGTTAAAAAAAATGCAAGACAGTGCATTCACGGAGGCGGTGTTCCGCGCACATCATAGGGTGTGTGGGCGCCGCCTCCGTCCGTTTTGCGCCGCGTATGCCGCCGCGCTGGAGGGCGTGGGCTCGCCGCTCATGTCGCTGGCAGAGGGTGCGATCATCACGCCGGAGGATTTGCTCTACGCGCTGGAGATCTGCAGCTCTGTGGTGGCTCGCGATACGATGATGCCTGCGGCTGTCATGGCTCCGCACAGTCGCTGGCTGGATCTCTATCGTCGGGTAGTGTGGCGCTTCCGTCCGGCTCGTTTTCGTGCCGCGCTGGAGCAGTGGCTACGCTACTATGAGGACGATGTGAGCATGCCGCAGCTCATGGAGCGCTGCGACTCCGATGAGGCGGGCGATCATAGCCGGGCCGGTGGCGGCACTACGGGGCCGCTGCAGTTAGCCCGCGTGTGCAGCCTGCTCAAGCAGTATCCATCGATCTCGGAGTATCGCGCATGGACGATGCCCTATGGCTATGCCGCGTGGCTGGATGCCCAGGGGCGGGAGCTCGATGGCGGCTCACAGTTTTGGTCGGCTGAGCGGGATGCTGAGGTCGAGGCGCAGCTAGCGGCGGCCGAGGCTAAGGGCCGTGAGTTGCTGGCCGAGCGTAAACGCCGCCAGCGGCGCGCTTAATTGACAACGCAGGCTCGCCTATATGGCAGGCATCAAGATACCAGTAGGCACAGATAACACGGGGCTCACTGCCGGCGTGGCGGCGGCTCAGAAAAAGCTGACCAGCTTTAAGGGCTACGCGATCAGCACCTTTGCGGCGATTGGCGCGGCGAGCGGGCTTAAGGCTATGTTCACCGGCATCGCTGAAAAGATGGACCGTATCGGCAAGGTCGCGCGCGGTGGGCTGGGCGTGGAGTTTTTGCAGAAACTGTATCGCGGCTCCGAGCTGGCGGGCACCTCATTTGAGTCGTCGGTTAAGGCGATCCGCATGTTTGTGAAGGAGATCCGCAGCGCGGATGGTCCTACGGCTGAGATTGCGGCTATGTTGCGCGCATTGGGCCTCTCGCTCGAGGACCTCGAAAAGCTCGATGCCGAGCAGCTGTTTGTGACTATCTCGAGCTCCATCGGTAATCTGGCCGATGAGACAGATCAGACTGCCGCCGTGACTGGCCTGCTCGGCACTCGCTATGCGGACCTGCTGCCGCTCATACAGGACATCGCGCACCGCGGGCTGCCCGATATGGCTACGGCGAGTGCGGACACGATTGATGAGATCCAGGACATGAATGATAGCCTCACGATCTTGGGGGATGAGATGTCGACTCGATTTGCCCCGTTGCTCAGTTTTATCGCTAAGCTCCTGCGCAGTTTTCTCGCGTATCTGGGTCTAGTCGGTGAGGGCTGGGGCACCGTGATGTCGCTAGTGATCGGCACAGCGGGGCGGCTTAAGCAGGTGCTGGAGGGCGTGTTTGAGCTGGATCGCAATAAGATCCGGACCGCGCTCGATGGTGCGCGCGAGGAGCTGGCGTATTTTGTCGCCGATGTTAAAAAGACCATCGGCGAGGGGATCACCGATATAAAGGCGCCCTGGCAGGATCGGCCGACCGTGCAGACTACAGGTGATGGACAGCTCGGGCCAGTCACCGACCCCGATGATGTGATCGGCGATGAGGGCCGCGCCGCGATCGAAGCGTATAACAGCCAGGCGCGCGATCGGCAACAGGCGCGCGTCGACGCCCGTGAGCAATCATTTATCGACCAAGCCACACCGCTGGCCGAGCGCTATAAGGAGCTGCGGGAGTCGATGCAGGACCGGCAGGCCGCGTTTAACGATCCGGCCTCGATCACCGCATCCAGTATGCGCCGCATCGGTGGCGGTGGCGGCGTGGCCGCGCCCAATGAGGAGCGCATTCTGCGCGTAAATGAGCAGCAGCTCGCCGAAATGAAGGCCCTGCGGCAGGCCGTGATCGCGCTCGGGCTCAAGACCGGTGTGAGCGTCCCATTTAATTAAGCCCAATCAGAGAGAGAGTAGATAATGGTTAGATATGGTAGTATAAATGCCGGTGTGGCGATCTTACAGCCCGGTGCGAGCTGGTCGATCGAGGACACCGGAGTCACCCGCCGCTATGAGTCCTATCGCTGTAATAGTGGCGATCTATTTAGCCTCATGCCCAGCCGAGGCACCGCGCACCCCATATACCCCGGGCTCACCGTCAAGCGTGCGCAGCCGCAGGATTTAGAGCTCGGGTTGTGCGAGTATGCACTCGAGTATAGCGGCGTGAGCGGCATCGATCCGATCAGCTCAGCCTCTCCGGAGCTGCCAGAGCCTGTGTATTCGCTCAGTCGCTCGCAGGGCACGGAGCCGATCACCACCCATCCAAATTGGGATGATATCGTTGACGCCGCGGGCGCAGCCAACGTGAAGTATGATGACAATGGTATTTTTCTCGGATTCGGCAAAGACTCGGACGATGCGAGCCTAGTAGGTGTTACCGATTATATCAGTTTTGGCGCAGTATTTACCAAGCGCTATGTGAGCTACGGACGCCCTGATCTCTCCGGCGTCGGATCTATTGATACGCCTCCACCTCAGGCACCGACTGTAGGTAGTGGATTTAACTGGCTCAAGGTCGATGCCAGCTACGAGCAGGAGGGCTATGTATACTCCGTAAATGAGGCATGGATGCTCTCCGCCCGAGGCGGTTGGAATGCGGCGATCTACGGATAATCACGATGAAAAACCAATCGTTAGATTTTCGCTTTCAGCCCTCGGGCAATATCTCGCAGGAGCTCACCGTCGCGCGTATGGAGGCCATGCGCTTGGCTATCCTGCGGGCTCAGCCTCCCGCAAAAGTCAAGGGCGCTCGCATCGGGCAGACTGATAAAGGCTGGTGGCTCGCAGTCGATCCGGGCACGATCGCCGCGGCCGCTGCCTGGCCGCTCAAACCAGTGGTCTACGGCGCCACGGAGGTCAGATTTGTCTACGGCCTGGTGCATGCCGATCCGCCCAAAATCGACGATGAGGAGATCCTCGCCGATATCGACGATCCCGATTACCCCGGGCTCACCTGTGGCAGCGCCGGTAAGATCTATGTCGGCGTCGATCTCGCGGCCGATACCTACGAGCCCGAGAATCCAATCATCGCATTTGCCGATACCGTGCCCGACGATGTCGACCGCTCCAAAGCTTACGTCGAGATCGCCGATGTCGCATTTGCCGATGGCGCGATCACCAAGGTCACGCCCGTGCATCGCGGTAATATCGACATGGCCAGCTGTGGCGGCGTGTTAAACTATTGGGATCTGGGAGACTAATCAACGATGAGCACTCTACTCGATCGACCATGGATCACCTGTTGCGCGCGCGCCGATCTCGACGGCGAGCCCCAGCCGCCATATCTGCACCTATGCGGCCCGCCAGCCGTGGCGAGCGTGTGCGTGAGCGAGGAGCGCGATGCAGAGCTGATCGGCGAATCCGAGTTTCGATTTTCGGCCGGCGGGGTCGAATACAGTTTGCCGCCGAAATCGTATCGGAAATTTAGCACAACCATGAGTGATTTTGTCTGGCGGGATCTTTGTTGTTTTTACGCTAGCGGCACCTGGTCTTTTGGCTCGCCCGACCAGACGACAATGACCTATAGCGGTTTATACGAGTCAGCCTACGACAAAATCACTGGGGTGAGTTCGGTTATCACTAATGATCCAGCATTGTTCGAGCGTAATAACTACGACTGCGCTACGGGGGCCTATATAAATTCGTCCAACAGCATCTGGAATACAGTAGTGGGCAAATACCCTGACACGGATGTAACGCCAGTAACGATCGACATACCAGGGCACCCGTGGGATGGCGAATACGAGCGAGAGGCCACATCGAACACGGTGGGCATCGATCGGGAAGTCACGAGCGATACGATCCTATGTGGATCATCCTCTGGCCTCGAATATGTAGGGCGGGAGGTCACGACGACCCTATCCGACCCCGACACCGAAGCCGACGCCCTCGATCGCGCCACCGCGACCGCCGGCACATCCTGCAGCAGCCTCTACGAGCAGCGCACCACCGATTTCGACTTTACCGTGCGCACCAGCAGCTACGCCCTCCGCGCCGGCAACCTCATACCCGGCGCCCGCTACACTGCCCGCGTGGCGATCGAGCGCCGCCCCGCGATCAAAAACCCCGAGGGCAGCGGCTATGTCGACGCCGACGGCGAGCCCTCAGAGTGGGAGAGCACCGACGACGACGAAGAGCCCATGATCGACGAATACACATTTACCGCCGCCGATCGCGATCAGATCGTGCCCACCACCGGCACCTGGTCCGACGCCGACGAGGACGGTGCCATCGATACCACCGAGGTCACGCCCCTGATCGCGCTGCCAGTGGTGCCGGGCTGGGAATACCGCATCGCATCCGGCTACCCAAAGATCGAACTAGCCCTCACCAGTGCCTAATATTTATGCGTAAATTTAAGATAGCCCATCCCCCACAACTCAGCGCCCGCCTACGCGAAAAAGCCGCGCAGGCCGCCCAATCCAAACCGCGCCCGCAGCCCGCACCCGCCGCCGAGCCCGACACGTTCGAAGCGACCATGGCCCGCGCATTTCCGCCGCACCTACGCGGCAGCATCTCCGGCTGCTGCGATAGCATGGCCGATGGGCACGGCACTCAGTAGGGCCCGTTTTGACAGGTCTCCAGAGGCATGCGATTAACCCTCGACCAGGACCTCGAAAAAATTATCCAATCCGCTGGCCAAAAAAATGTAGTCAACGAGCTCACATTTCGGCGCTCCGCCTCCGCGCCATTGATACTCAGTTTCGCGCAGAGCGGGGCCATCGTCGACCCCGGGGCACTCGAGATCAATTTTGTCCTCAAGTCTGAGGGTAAATACGATCAAGATCCCCCCCTGCTGCTCAACGGTAGCTGGACCAAATCCGGCAGCGGCAGCGATGCCAGCTGGGAGGCCAGCCTAAACTTTATCACCACCACCCTCGATGCCCTGTTTGTCGTCGACGGCGACGATACCAACGACGAGCCCAGCATATCCGTGATGGGCGAGATCGTGTGGACAGTCGACGGCGTGACCCGCCGCACCGGCCGCATCACTGTAAACATCGATAACAACATCTACCGCGGCACCGAGACCCCTGCCGAAGAGACCGCCGCCCCCGGCACCTATCTCACCGCCGCCGGCAATAACCGCCTCCGCCCCCAGCTAGCCATCACCACCCACTCCGAGCTCCGTGCCTATGTGACCGATGGCGTGCCCCGTCCTCACCTCATTGCAGTCAACATCCCCGGCGCGGCGCGGCTCTGGCTCGTGCAAGACGGCACCGGCGCCGATAACGCCGACTGGCGCATCCGCCCCGACGACTATGTCGATACTAGCAACGAAGTCGAAATCGTCAGCTACCTGTAACCGAAATTTGAATACACAAATACCAATGCGACAAATCCTCCTCATCCTCCTCCTCAGCCTATTGGGCCCATCCGGCGCCACGCTCCACGCGCAAACCGCCGCCATCCAGGTCGACCGCACCGACGGATCGATAGCCGGCCCCGCCGTGATCGACTGGAGCGCCCCCACCGATAGCCTCATCACCTGGCCCACTACCGACTGGGCCGACATCACCAACACGCCCACCACCGCCGACGGCTACGGCATCACCCTCACGCAGGATGATATCCCCGTGATCGGTCCCGAAGAGATCGATCTCAGCGACGACTACGCATTTACCGCCGCGCTCACGCTCGACGGATACGCCGTGCTCACCACCGATACCGGCGTGCAGCCCGGTGATGATGTGTCCGAGCTGACTAATGATGCGGGCTATCTCACCACCGTAGCATTTGGCGATCTCACCGGCCCCCCCACGACCCTCAGCGGCTACGGCATCACCGATGCGTATACGCAGACCGAGGCCGATGCAATCACCGATCAAAAAGCCACCGCTTATGCGTATGGCCGCATAGCGTGGGTCGACCCGATCAACGGTAGTGATGTATCCGGCAGCGTGGGGCGCATCGACCAGCCCTATGCCACGGTGTCTGCGGCGCGCGACGGCCTGTTAGCTGAGTATACGCCGACCTATGCCGATCCAGTCACGATACGGACCGTAGGCGCGCAAACCATACCGGTCTCCGCGGGGTTGATCACGGACGATGGATTTATCTTGGATCTGCTCGATGGGTCGATATTGCAATGCACCAGCGGTAACATCATCACGCTGGGGAGTGGCGAACACATCCGTATACTAGGAGGCGGGTTGACCGCGCAGGGCGGGTATTACGCCATCGTGAATAACGGCGGATCATTTGAGCTGGTCGATAGTTATATCATAGGATCATTTGCGTCCGGCAGCTCGATCATAGCGATCAGCCATAACAGTGTTAACACCGGCATCATTAATCGCTGTGTTGTCGACGGGCAGATCTGGTCGACTGGGACTCTCAGGATCACAGATAGTAATATATATGGCTCGCTGCAATTTCGGGCGGGCGATCATGATTTCGAAGTCTGGGATACTCGGATTGATTCGACTGGCTCGGTGATATACGGCAGCCAAATCGGGGCGATCTATTATCCCGATGGCGGATCAGCTCGCACCATCCGTGGGCTGTTTCGCAATGTCTACATCCGTTCTCCCGATGTGAGCTCATACCCCATCGTATCAAATTTCTCTTCGGACTCTAATACGGTCGAGATCGCGTTGCAGCGGTGTAACGCATACGCAGGCGGGTCTAAAATTGTGCAAAAAACCGGCACCTATGATCTACGGTTAGAGGGCGATGTCCTCTACGGCAATCTAGCCGCCATCGGCGACGGCACACTCGATGGCCTAGCCTATGATGGTGATGCTAATCGCACCTGGTAGCATCAATGGATAACTCAACTCTCGCACAAAAAAATGAATACTATTAAAATCCTACTAATCTCCACATTGTTTGCAGCGGCCAGCGCCGCCGGAATGACGTTTAAATTTGCTCCCGAGCCTCGTTATGCTGAGGTGTTTATCCGCCTCGGGCAGTCTAATGAGGTGGGCCGGTCGCCGGGCACTATTTACAAGGCCTCGACCTTGCTAGGTCGCAGCAATGACCCGTATATCCGCATCAACTCATCCTCTGGCGGCTGGTTGAAACCTGCGTCCGCGGACCTAGAGGAGGGTAATAGCGTGCTGACTGATGGCTGGGAGTCGCTGCTCGCCTACGAGCAACGCAGCAGCTACTACTATAGCGGGCTGCAGGGATTTGCCCGCGAGCTAGCCGTCAACCAGGGCATGCGTGATGTCCACATCATCCAATATGCGCGTAATGCATCGCGACTCAATCGCGACTGGCGGGAGGTCGATGATCTGCTCTATCCTGATTGTATCGCATTTATCAATACGGCAATCTCGGACCTCACAGCCGCCGGTTGGGTGGTGCGGGTGAATGCTATTAGTTGGGTGCAGGGCAATGGTGATGCATTTGATCCGCTCTACGGGAGCGCCGATCTCTATGGGGCTAATCTCACGCAACTACTCGCCGACCTGCGATCGGATATTACTGGCGCCAGCGCAGCTCCGGTGCTGGTCGTGCGCAGTCCTGATTTTTGGCGACTCCCATTCGAGCCTGGCGCTGTCGATGCCAACTCGGCGCGGATCGACGAGATCGAGACTGTGCAGGCGGCCCAGGCCGCAGTCGTCTCGGCCGATCTAATTGGTGCGACATTGACCACGACCACATCGTTTGAGGATTATATCGAAAATTGGGATGATGAGGTGTCCGGCGGGCCGTATCCCACTCATTACGATGAGGACTCTAAGCAGCAGATTGGTATACTACAGGCCCAATCGTATATGTCGCTCTAGCAGCAACCAACCATCACCACCATGCCAAAACTCACCGCCATCAACCTAGTATCCATCATGCTGTGGCTATTGCTCGTGATCGGCGGCCTCGGTCGCTACTACGTCGTCAACGAGATCGAGCGCGAGATCGACACTAAACTCAGCGCCAAACTCACAGCCATCAGCGCATCGCTCGATAACATCAGCGTGCGCCTGGATGATGATAACGGCACCGGCTGGCCCATCATCGACCAGCGCAACTATTGGCAGCTCGGCAAACTCGCATGGGAGGCGTCCGACCGCCTCTCCGATGTGCCATTTCCGATGCCGGACCCGCTCAAAATCCGCGAGCTACGCGTGAGCGGCAACCTCTAACCCACGCCCAAATGCAGATCACAAACACAGAGCTCACAGTCAGTCTCATGCGTCGCTATCCAAACGCCCGCCGCCAGATATTTGACGCCGAATTTGATGCATGGGAGCCCGGCGCGCTCAGCAGCATCTATAGCCAGTTCATTTGGCAAATGCGCCTACTCGGCCTCACAATCTGGCTGCGCAATAAATTAGATTGCGATAAATGGGCGTGGCTGCTCAAGGCCTATGTGATCCTGCGCAACGCCCTCAGCAGCAACACCAACATGCGGGCAATCGGGCTCATCTGCTACATGATCGATGGCGACCCAAAACGCCCGCACTGCATCATCAGCGCCGCCATCCGAGAGGGCGACAGCTATCGAATAACCGAGCTAGAGCCCCAGCCCCGGGGCGGCCTACTCACACTCACCACAGCGGAGCTCGCAACAGTATGGTTTGTCGCCTATTAGCCCCCATATTTACCGCCGCCGCGCTCACACTCTCAGGCTGTATCCATCAGGTAGATACCGCCGATGCGGGCAATCGCCCAGAGCCATTGCCCGCACTCCCGCCGATAAACATCGAACCCATAGATTAAAATGAAAACAATCCTCACAATCCTACTCGCCCTCATGCTCACCATCGCAACCGGCTGCCAAACCGTAAGCGACCTAGCCGAGGACAATCCCATGGCCTACTCAGCCCTAAAGGTCGCCAGCAAAATCATCCTACTCAACCAAGTGCACGCCATCACCAGCGATGCCACCATACAGACCGCCCTTAGCGACGCCATTGAGGCCGCATTCGCCAACGACACACCCACCGCCGTGGCCAGCGCACTCGATGCCGGCATAGCCGCTATCTACCCAGATGATTCCGCCCTGCAGATCCTCATCCGCGAGGAGTTCGCCGACATCCTCACCGCCAGCGACGGAACACCGCAGGGTGGCCCCGACCTCGAATACCGCCTAGCACTCGGCGATGCCCTCTACCAACTCTGAGCCATGCAAACCGATCCACTACAGACACTCACAGGCATCTGGCTAACAGATCCCACAGTGCCCGCCGCGCGGCCCATCTGGGCCGTGCGGCGTGGTCGTTTCGGCACCAAAGTCCTGCCAGCCTGGCGGCCAACAGAGGATACGCTCTGGTATGATCAAAAGAGCCAGACCATCTACGCCGCCACCGAGAGCGAAGTTACCGATTTCAGCAGCACCCCCGCCGGCGATGGCCATCGCGGCCCCCTCCGTGGCGCAGGGCGCCTACATGATCTCATGAGTGAGCGCACGCCAGTGTTGCGGCCCCTCACTCCCGCCGCCGTTACCTACCTCCACCAAAAACTCACCAGTCACTCCCCGGGCGAGTGGATCGACGAAATCTGGCTGCTCGATAACGGCTGGCACCGCGACATCCAGCCCCTCAGTATATGGGCTGCCGGTGGACTATTTAGCCGCATGCTCACCAGCGCAGGCTTTCCCCGCTGGCGCGCCGCCCTCATGCGATTCGGCCTCCGCGGCCTCCAGCTGCACCGCCTCTACCGATGGCTGTGGGCCGACAGTAGCCCCGAATACCTACGCGACCGCGAAGGGCTCATTTAGCCGGGCGAATCGCCGCATACTTTTTGGCCGACGATTTAATCGCATCCCCCTTATAGTGAGCAAAAAAAGTATGCGGCTCGCTCATGTGGCCCGTGTTATGGATCGTCACCTCCAGCCCGTAGCGGTGATACGAGTATGTCGCAAACGAGTGCCGCATAATGTCCCGCGGGTAGGGTCGATCAATCCCCGCCGCGTCCGCAGTCTTGCGGCGTGCCACCCGATAGTTGCGCGCATTAATCGTCACAATCGGCCCCTTGCGCTGCCGCTGAGGAGTCAGCCGCAACCAATCCCACAAGCAATCAAAGCACTTATGTATCAAGCGCGGCCGCCGCGTTTTAGAGACCGCCGCACTAATACTGATCGTCTTGGCCGCCATATCGATCGCCTCCCAGGTGAGCCCCGCTTTAACCTGAGTCTTAGGCAAAACCTCCTCCGGCCGAATGCCCGCAAACCACTGCAGCGCAAACGCCGCCCGCAGGCCCGCCGGAGCCGCCGCCATAAAGTCCGCCACCTGTTGAGGCGTCGCGATCGCAGGCGAGGGCGAGTCCACATTACCAATCCTAGTCTGGATTTTCTGGTGCCACTCAGGAGGCGCCCATTTACGCTCCGGAGCCGCACACCAGCGAAAAAAAGCGATCACCACCGCCATATAGCTCCGGATACTCTCCCGATTACTATAGCGCGATAGAGCCGCCTCCTTAAGATCCAGCGGAGATATTTGCCAGGTCAAAACCTCCACCCCCATACGAGCCACCAAAAACGAGCCAAAGCGCTCAATATTATCCACCGAAGCCTCCCGCGCGCCGTGGCTCTCCATATATCCCACATACGCCTCCAACGCCGCCGGCAGCGTAGGGCAATCCAGCCGCCGCGCCCGCGCCGCCTCGATGCCCAGATCGACCAGCGCCTCCGTCGAGATCCCTGCAGCCATAGCGGCCACCCGCGCGCGGCCGATCAAGATCCGCTCTGCGGCCGACACAGCCAGATCCGAGTCCATAGCCTCCCATCCCAGCTGAGCCGCAAAAGTCTCCGCATCGATCTTACGCAAAAAATGTTTCGTCCGTCGCTGGCCCTCCTCACGGAACGCGACCCGCCAAGGTTTTTTCCGCCCATCGATATAAGTTACAGAGACCCCATGCATTTGGTAGCAGCGGTAGCAGATTTTATCCTCAGATCAAAGAAATTTAACAAAAAAGCCTAAAAAACGCAAAAACGCACCGCAGTAATAACGCAGGTCCAAACACTAAAAAGCCCGCTCTATCAGTGATAAAGCGGGCATTTCTCATGGTCGGGCCGACAGGATTTGAACCTGCGACCCCTTCACCCCCAGCGAAGTGCGCTACCAGACTGCGCTACGGCCCGACTTATGAAAGATTGCGAACGATGCCCTTACTGAGTCCGGCGTCAAGTCTTTATCTAATTTTCGATCACTTCTATTCGTATGAAAGCTTGATCGGACTCTGTAACAGCTTGGCTGCGGCGGTAGATGAGGGTTTCGGTGCCGTCTCCGTTGTCGCCGGGCGTGGGGGAGGCGTCGACGATGCCGCTAGAGTCGCTGGGCCAGTTGTTCAGGTCGCTACTGGTTTGCGGTAGGTAGCTGATTCCTGTCAGGCCTGTGGGGCGGGTGAGGCTGATTTCGAGATATTGCTTGCCGTTTTCTTCGACCAGTGTCGAGCGGGGCAGGATGCTGATGTCGTTGACATTGGGGTCGCCGCCGAGGGCGTATTCTAATAATTGGCCGATGCCGTCGCCGTCGGTGTCGGCGTCGTTGTCGGCATCGGTGCCGTAGAGGCTGTGATCGGTCTTCCATCCGGAGAGTGTGTTGAGGTCGGGGATTGCGGCCTCGATTTCGGAAGCGTAGCTGCTGATGCGGACGAAGAAGTTGTTGTCTTGCCCTGAGGAACTGAAGGTAGAACTGCCATCCGTTGTGACTAAGGTGGCGATGCCTGCGAGGCGCCAAATGCCGTCGTTTTCGACGAAGATGCCAGACCCGGAGTCGTGCACTGCGAGTCCGGCTTCGTCGGTGCCGGCGTCGCTGTCTAAATCAATACTTAAGCCAGTATAGCTATAATCATAGTCGTCGATATCACTGATGGTTGTCGAGGAATCTATCCGGTTGGTGCCCCATCGTTTGGAGTAGGTGTTGGCCCAGGTCCACGTTTGATCGTCTCCTTCGACGAAGCCGCTGCCGTTTTCGGAGCTTCCCCGGCCCCAGCCGACCAGAGTGCCCGTGACCTCTGTGGAAATTAAGTTGAAGGGAGGGCGTCCTCCGCTGAAGCCTGAGCTTACATCGTCGCCGGCGTCACTGCTGTGTAGTTCGATTTCGGTGATGCCGGGATCTTCGATTAATTTAAAGAGTTTGAGGTCTACATCATCGAAAGTGATCGGTGTGAATGCGGTATCGCGTGCCCAGAAGGTGCTGCCATCGAAGGTGACGTGGCTGTTGGTCGAGACGTGCCTTGCTGTGAGCATGTATTTGCCGCGTATGCGAACGGCGCTGCCGTTTCGACTGCTGCCGCTTGAGTTGCAGACGGAGGCGACGGCATCGAAAATGGCTTCGCGCTCGCTGTCGGGAGCACTGAGATTTTCCGAGTTGAGACCGCTGTAGAGTATGAGTGCATGTAGGGGCGCGGTGGTGAGACAGCTGATGGCCAGTTGGGCCAGTAGGGGCAGGCCGCGGAGACCGAGTGTTGGGAGCTTTTGCATTTTTGATCGATAATATGTCTGTAGTTCTAATCGGCAACAGCTTATAAGTGAATCATTTGTAAAATAAAACAGCCCGATTCGTGGGAATCGGGCTGTGTCGAAATGGAGCGAGGCGGTGCTGGTGTCTGGGCTTATCTGCGCGAGGCAAGCAAGTAGAGTAGCCATCCGAGGCTGCTGACAAATGCGGCTACGTAGGTGTAGGCGGCCGCGTCGAGTGTCTTGTTGACCCCCACCAATTCGTCTTGGTCAACGATGCCGAGGCCGACGAGTTGCGCTTTGGCCCGCTTGCTGGCGTCGAATTCAACTGGCAGCGTAACAAGTTGAAAGACCGTCAACACTATGTAGATCGCAATGCCGAGGTTGATGAAGAGCGGGCTGTGAAATAAGAAGAAGCCGCCAAACATGGCAATCGGGAGCATTTGCGAGGCAAAGTTGGTGATCGGCACCAGCGACATGCGCAGGTTGAGCGGTGCGTATTCCTGCTTGTGTTGAATGGCGTGGCCGGCTTCGTGCGCGGCAACGCCCAGCGCAGCAAGGCTGTGGCCGTTGTAGTTGTCTTGGCTGAGCGCCAGGCGCTTGTTGCTCGGGTCGTAGTGATCCGTGAGCGTGCCGTGGCATGCGACGATTTCGACATCGTGGATGCCTGCGCTGGCCATGACCGCTTGAGCCGCTTCGCGTCCGGTGATACGGCCGCGGGAGGGAACCTGGCTATATTTGCCGTAGGCGCTTTTAACTTTCATTTGAGCCCATAGGCCGATGGCCATGGGGATCAGTATATATATTATGAGTGGTGGCATGGTAGTTGTCTTTCTTTTTGGAACCTCAATAGCAATCTCAGTTCCATAGATTCTCAAGTATTGATGAGCGATTTTGTTGAGGCGGAGAATTAAAAAGAGAATTTATCGGGAATAGTTTTTGATTCCCTGTCATCTTACAAACCGAATCCAATATACGAACCATTATTAGAGATTACATTATGAGAAAAATACTGACCACAGCGCTTTTCGCACTCCTGGGCCTGCAAGCATCGCTAAGTGCGGGCGAGGGCTGGATGACAGACTTTAAGGCTGCAAAAGCGAAAGCAGCTGCTGAGAACAAGCCGATCTTGGTGGACTTCACTGGCTCTGATTGGTGCGGCTGGTGCATTAAACTGGATAAAGAGGTTTTCAGCCAAGCGGCCTTTCAGGAATATGCAGAGGAGGAGTTGGTGCTGGTGGAACTTGATTTTCCGCGCGCCAAAAAGCAGTCCGCAGAGTTGAAGGCCCAGAACGAGGCACTGGCCCAGCACTACGGCATTCGTGGCTTTCCGACGATTTTGGTGCTCTCGCCAGAGGGCAAGTTGATTGAAAAGACGGGCTACCGCCGCGGTGGTGCGGAGCAATATGTCGATCACATCCAAGAGATTGTGGCTTCGGTGCAGTAGTCGTCGCATAAGTTTTTTTGTGAATTTCGAATCGTGCAGCCGCTAGGCTGCGCGATTCTTTTTTTTAGTGGATGCAGAGGGGGCCGCGGGGCCTCGCATTCGCTTTTGTAGAGAGGTCGAAAAGTCAAATTTACGCTTGATATCGAAAAATCCACAAAGTTAGGGTTGCTTTTCGTTTTCTCTCTTTTACTCTGCGCGGTTTTCTCAGATTCAAGCCGTTTCCCAATACAGCATTTTCAACAGATTTAGACATGCAACAGTACACACTTAATATTACCAATCGTGAAGGCACCGGTCGCGGTGTTGCTCGCCGCCTGCGTGCGGAGGGCCGAATTCCTGCCTCTTTGTATGGTCAGGGCAATGCTCGTTCGATCTCCGTTTCTGCGGTTGATTTTCGCACGCTGAACCGTGAAATCGGCGGTGGTGCGGCTCTCGTCGAGCTGACTGATGAAAAGGGTGAGTCTGCGCTTTGCTTGGTGCAAGATGTACAATACCATGCAGTTAAGAGCACTGTTGATCATATCGACTTTCAGGAAGTTGAGCGTGGCCATGCATTCACAACTAAGATTCCTGTGCACCTGACTGGTGAAGATGACTGTGTCGGTGTTCGTAATGGTGGTGGCATTATTGACCACAAGTCGCACGAAGTTGAAATCCGTTGCCGTCCTTCCAAGCTTCCTGATCACGTCAATGCCGACGTAACGAATCTCGAAATCGGTGAAGCAATCCACATTTCCGACCTTCCTGTTCTTGAGGATGTCGAGTATCTCGGTGAGCCCGCTCAAGTGGTCGTATCCTGCCAAGCACCTACAGTCGCTGCTGAGGCCGACGACGACGCAGTTGCTGCGGACGAAGTGCCTGCCACTAAGGTTAGCGACGCAGACGCTGCGGAGTAATTCTTTTATCTTATTAACCGGGTGAGCTGTCTGGCTTGCCCGTAACTGTTCTTTTACAAAATGTCCATCGCGGTCATTGCTGGTCTGGGAAATCCGGGCACTAAATACCGCAACACTCGGCACAACATAGGTTTCGACCTTGTTGACCTGTTGGCTGCAAAGTACAGTGCTACGTGGAAACATGAAGCTCGCTTTGAGGCTGAAGTCGCAGTTGTCGTGCATCAGGGGCGCAAGCTCATGTTGCTCAAGCCGCAGACTTTCATGAATGCCAGCGGGCGCTCGCTTGGTGCAGCTTTGCGCTATCGCAAGCTGCCTGCGGAGGCGATGCTCGTTATTTACGACGATTTGACCTTGGAGCTGGCGCGCACGAAGCTCAGCGTTAACGGGAGTGCTGGCGGTCACAACGGTATTTCGGATCTGTTGACGCAGGTCGGGCCTGGCTTTGCACGTTATCGTGTCGGGATCGGTGCCAAGCCGCATAAAGCGATGGACCTCGCAGATTATGTCCTGAGTCAGTTTTCTAAGGACGAACAAACCATTTTGGCAGATCGCGCTTCAATCTATCTGGATCAGATACACCTGATCTTGAACGAGGGGCTCGCAGCTGCCATGAACATCATCAACCAACGCAAAGCAATATCGCATGAGCGCAACGACCAAAAATAACTACAAAGCCACTTTCATCCTCGACCTACGCGAATCAGAAGACGATTCCGCTAAGGTGATGGCTGATCTTAACGAAATCTTGAAGTCCATCGGGGCTGAGCCTTCTGAAAGCGAAGACCTCGGTATGCGTGAGTTTGCACGTGCTGCAGACCGTCGCTACACTCAAGGGCATTACATCGAGATTTATTTCGCAGCTTCTGGCGAAGTTCCTGCCACTCTTAACGAAAAATTGAAGCTCGATAAGCGCGTTAATCGTATCTTTACTCAGTCTGTCTAATTCTTCTTTTCGTCAATATCCATGGCCTCATTTAACAAAGTTATTTTGATGGGAAACCTGACACGCGATCCGGAAACTCGCGTGACGGTCAATGGGTTGACGATTTGTAAGCTAGGCTTAGCTGTTTCTCGGGTATTTTCGACTAAGGATGGCGAGCGACGTGAAGAGACCACATTCGTGGATATCGACGCATTTGGCAAACAGGCCGAAGTCATCACTAAGTATTTCCGTAAAGGGAAGCCTATCCTAGTCGAAGGGCGCTTAAAGCTGGATCAGTGGGAAACCAATGAGGGGCAAAAGCGTAGCAAGCTCGGTGTCGTGTTGGAAAATTTCCAATTCGTCGGCGGTCGCGATGATAACGACTCGAGCGGTGGCTCCGGAAGTGGGGGCAGCGCTGCCAGCTCTGGTGGTTATGAGCAAAGCTCTCCGCCTAAGCGCGAGTCTAAGCCTGCCGCCAGTAAGGACGACTTTTCTGCTGAAGGGGACACCCTTGACGAAGACGTTCCGTTCTAGCTTTCCTCTAGCTCTAGCTTTCCTCTAGCTCTAGTGCCTCGCATTTAGGCTTTTATTAGCACCTCAGCGATTTAGTGGCAATACGCCGCAATTTCTCTTACTCATTTAATCACACATTTAATCAAGACGTATCATGGCCAACAATCAGGTTCTCCTCCTACAACCCATCTCTGGACTCGGCGCCGAAGGCGACACAGTCACCGTAAAAGCAGGCTACGCCCGCAATTTTCTGCTTCCTCGCAAGTTAGCTTTGCCGATCACGCAAGCGAACAAGAAGCATGTTGAGTCATTGCTCAAGGCACGCGAAGCACGCGAGCAAAAGGAATTCGAAGATGCACGCACATTGAGCGAACGCGTCGAGAAGACCAGCATTGCGATCGCTGTGAAGACAGGTGAGGGCGGTAAGATGTTTGGCGCTGTCACTGCCAACGATTTGCTTGGCCGCCTAAAAGAAGAGGGTATCGAGCTCAGCAAGAAGCAACTACAACTCGCTGCGCCGATCAAGGAACTTGGTTCGCACACAGCTGCTGTTAAGTTGCACGCTGACATCGAGACAGAGCTCAAGTTTGAAGTCGTCTCTGAGAATCCGATCGAAGACGGTGCGGATGCTGAAGATGCCGCTGAAGACGACGAGTAATTAGCAGGCACTTGTCGTATAGACAAATTCCAATACGATGCCGCCTGATTCTAACTCTAAGTTTGATCGTAATCGCTCGGATCGAAACTTTAAGGGGAAGCGCAAGTCATTGTCTAAGGACGATGCCGTGCGCGTGCCACCTCACAGTATCGAAGCCGAGGAGGGGCTGATCGCTGCCTGTCTGCTGGACGGTGGCCGCGAGATCTTGACCGAATGTATCGAGTCCAAGATTGCTCCTGAGTTTTTTTACAAGACAGCGCACGAAGAGCTCTTTCGTGCGCTGCTTGCGCTTTATGCGACCGGGGACCCGATCGATGAGATCCTCCTGCTCGACTATTTGCGCAAAAATGGCCTCGAAGAAGAGGTCGGTGGTATCGCCACCATTTATGCGATCCAAGATCGTATCGAAACGGCAGCTCACGCGCGCTATTTCGCGAAGATCGTGCATGAGAAATATCTCTTGCGCCGCTTGATTCGAACCTCACGCGAGGCGATCGAGGCCTGCTATGAGCAGCAGGATGACATGACGACCTTCGTGGAGAAGATCGAGCAAGACATTTTTGAAATCAGTCGCGACCGCATTACAGACGCGGCAATCCCCATCCGTCAGTCGCTCGACGAGGCCGTGGCCGATATTCACGCGCTGTTAAATGGGCGCGATGATGCCGATGGCGTACTTTCCGGCTTCCGTGATCTCGATGGGATGACCTATGGTTTCCACCCCGGGCAGATGATCGTGCTCGCTGCGCGTCCTTCTGTCGGTAAGACCAGTTTGGCCATGAACTTTGCCGAGCACGCGATGATTCCTGATGGAGGTCGCAAACCCGCTGGCGTTATTGTATTTAGTTTGGAAATGACGGCTGCGCAGCTTGCGATGCGTTTGATTTGCAGCCGTGCGCGCGTGGATATGAAGCGCATTCGTGACCGGGTGATTTCCAAGCAAGACTCTGCCGATATCGCTACTACCGTGAAGGAGCTGAAAGAGGCTCCACTCTGGATCGACGACGGCTCGACCTCCACCATTCTTGATATTCGCGCCAAGGCGCGTCGTTTGCATACAAAGAATCCGCTGGGCCTAGTCGTGGTTGATTACCTGCAGCTAATTAAAGGCACTGATAGTCGTATGCAGCGTGAGCAGCAGATTGCTGATATTTCGCGCGGAATGAAGGGCATGGCCAAAGAGCTGAATGTGCCCGTAGTTGTTTTGAGTCAGCTGAATCGTGAGTCGGAAAAAGAAAATCGTGACCCACGTCTGTCTGACTTGCGTGAGTCTGGTTCGATCGAGCAAGACGCCGACGTTGTGATGCTGCTCCATCGCCCGAAAAAGAGTGACGATGATGAGACTGTCGAAGGGGGCGGACTCTATAATGAGCACGAGCATATTAAATTAATCGTTGCCAAACAGCGTAATGGCCCCGTAGGTGAAATAGACCTGACATTTGTCCGTCGTTATACACGCTACGAGAACTTTCACCAATAAAGGCGTTTAGCCATCAAGCCGTCACTCTTTACAGATGCGAATTATCCAGACTCTTCTCTTTGCTGTCACCAGCTTGCTCGTGCTCGGTATGCCGATTCAATCCATTGTGGCGCAGGAGGCTGAAAGCTATCCCGTCATTAACAAGGTTATGACCGAGTTTAATGGTTTTCGTGCTGCCAGCGATCAGTTCATCTTTAGTAACGTGCAACTGCGCCCCGGGATGAATTACAACCCGGCTCTACTGGACCAGTCGATTCGCACTCTGTATGGCACTGGGCGCTTTGAGTTCGTGGAGGCACGTGTGGACAAGGCTGAGAATGAGACGATTAACTTAGTCTTCCAGTTGGTCTCAAAATATACCATCGAGCGCATCCGTTTCGTGGGCAATGAGGCTTATTCGGATTCACGTTTGGCCTCCAAGGCTGAGATTGAGAGCGGCTCGCCGCTCGATGAGTATACGGTGAGTGTTGGTGCTGATGCGATTGCCACCTATTATGTCGAAAAAGGCTTTCCTGATGTAGAGGTGGATTACCGTATCGAACGTGACGAGCAGACAGGTTACGCAGTGGTGTTTTACGACATCGACGAGGGCGGTAAAGTCCGCATTGAAGAGATTAATTTCGTGGGCAACGAAGCGATCAGTTCTAAAACGCTGCGTAAACAACTCGAAACTGCCCAGCATAACTGGCTCTCCTGGCTGCTTGGCTCTGGTAAGTTCGATGAGAAGAAATTTAAAGAAGACCTAAAGACACTACGCGAATTTTATCGCGATGCCGGCTATCTTGACTGTGAGATCAATGAAGATCAGGTTGAAATCGACTTTATCAAGGACGACGAAATTGTGATCACGATCCCTGTGGTTGAGGGCCAGCTTTATTATCTTGGTGAGTTTACTGTTGAAGGTGCCACCATTTACACGCCCACAGAACTCTTGAGCGCGGTGCGTTTAGAGACTAGCAGCCCATTCTCGCCGAAAGAGGTGGATGAGGCGGCCACTGCGATTCGCGAGTATTATACCTCCAACGGCTACCTCGACACTCGCGTGCGCGCTGAGCGTGTGCCTAACATGCAGACACGTCAGATTGATGTGGTCTTCCGTATTAGTGAGAGCGAGAAGTTTTACGTCGAGTCGATTAAGATCGAAGGTAATACCAAGACGAAGGCGCGCGTCATCGTGCGTGAGTTAGCGCTCAGCCCCGGCGATGTATTTGACCGCAGACGAATGGAAGTGAGCCAGCGCCGTTTGGAGAACACCAGTTACTTCGAAGATGTTCGCTTGAATCCTGAACCGACGAATGTTCCAGGACGAAAGGATCTTGGCATCACACTGCGCGAAGGTCGTACGGGGAATTTTACCTTTGGTGCGGGCTTTGGCTCTGTCGAAAGTGCAGTGGTTTACTTTGAAATGTCGCAGGGTAATTTTGATCTGTTCAATTGGCGCGATGGCTTTCAGGGCGATGGCCAAAAGTTCCGTTTCCGTGCCTCCTTGGGCACGAGTAGTAATCAGATCCTGATCGCATTTGAGGAGCCATGGCTCTTCGAGCAGCGTCTCGCTTTTGGTGTGGAGCTTTACCGTACTGAATCCGATTATAATAGTGCGGATTACAATGAGTTGCGCACTGGCTTCGAACTATACCTGCGTCGCCGTCTCTTCGAGTTGGTGGAAGCACGACTGTCCTATCGTCTTGAACTGGTGGAGATCTTTGATGTCGACCGCAACCCTGACTCAACATTGGGAGGCTCTGATATTAACGATGATGGTAGCGTAGAGAATGATGGCATCGCCGATGTCTTTCAGAGTGCGGAGGGTGAAGACCTGGTCTCCAAGGTCGGTTTGACCTTCCTGCGTGATAATCGCGAGACGCTGGTGTTCACGCGTAAGGGCAACCGCTCCAGCCTGAGCTTTGAATATGCAGGAATCGGTGGTGATGTGAACTATTACAAGATGGAAGGGCGCACTGCGCACTTTATCCCGACCTTCGACACCTTCAAGCAGTCTTTGTCAATTCTCGCTCGTGCCGGTAGTGTCACGCCTTTGGGGGATAATGATATCGTTCCTTTCTACGATCGTTTCTATTTGGGAGGGCCCGATACCTTGCGTGGCTTCGACTACCGTGAGGTGGGCCCACGTGACCCCGACGATGATGATGAATCTGTCGGGGGGAACTCCTATTCAATGGTTTCTTTTGAATATGCTTTCAGAATTGCGGAACCTTTAGGGCTGGTTGTTTTCTATGACTGGGGATTTGTTAATGAAAATGACCTTGATTTTAGTATGTCAGACTACGCCGATAACTGGGGCGTGGGTGCGCGCATTATGCTCATGGGCTCGCCGCTCAAGTTGGATCTCGGTATTCCCATTACATCCCCCGAAGGTGCCGGTGGTGGCACACAGTTTAATTTTTCCTTTGGCACACGCTTCTAGTGCTGCTTCACTCTAACGTCTCAAACCCATAATACATATTATATGAAAAAAATCACTACTCTTATTCTTGCTTCGCTTGTAGTTGCTACAGGTCTATTCGCGCAAAAGACTCCCGTAGTCGGCGTCGTCGATGTGCAACGCGTGCTTGCTGATTACTCTGCGTTCCAAGCAGCTGTTGAAAAAGTAAAGGGCTCCGTCGCTCCTGTTGAAGAAGAAATGAAGAAGATGCAGGCTAATATCGAAGCGATTGTTTCTGAAGGCCGCACCATCGAAACTAAAGCCAAGAACCCAGCTGCTAGCGCCGAAGCGCGCGCTGAAGCGCAAGGCCAAGTCAATGAGCTGCAACAGAAGCTGCAACAAGCTCAAGGCGAACTGCAACAGTTCCGCCAGCAGGCACAGCAACTTGCTCAAAAGGGCCAGCAAGAAGAGCTCGCTCCTTTGCAAGCTAAGGCGGTGGAAGCAGTGAAGACTGTTTCTGAAGATAAGGGCATCGATTTGGTCGTTCCTAAGAACACCGTGATCTATTCCTCTGATGCGCTCGAAATTTCCGATGCAGTGATCGCCGTGCTCAACGCTGGCAACTAATCGTATAAATTTTTAAATTTTCAAAAACCCTGTTCTCGCTTAGGACAGGGTTTTTTGTTTTCTACGCATCATGGCATTAGCTTATACCACAACACGTATCCTTGAAATCCTCGGTGACGACTGCGCAGCGGTTGGTGCCTATGAGGGCACTATTCAAGGCATTGCATCTCTTTCCGAAGCACAGGCAGGCGACCTTTCATTTCTCGGTAATCCGAAATATCGCGCTTCGGTGGCGGATTCCCAGGCCTCTGTGCTACTGGTGCCGCAGGATTACGATGCGGCGCCCAAGAGTGGTCAGTTGTTTCTTAAATTGGAAAATCCCTCCTTTGCACTGGCCTTGATCTGCCGTGATATTGAGCTCAGTTTATTACCTAAGCCTGCTGCAGGCATACACCCGACGGCCGTGATTGAGCCGGATGCAGAAGTTTCGTCCGAGGCGAGCATTGGTGCATTTTGTTACATCGGCCCCGGTGCGAAGATAGGCGCTGCGACCTTGAGCAGCCACGTATCAGTAGGGCGCAGTGCACAAATTAAGGACGGTGCTTTGATTGCATCGCGTGTCTCTGTGGGGGACTATTGCGTGATTGGCGAGCGCAACCGACTCTTGCCAGGCTGTGTAATCGGTTCCGATGGCTACGGTTACGAGTATTTTGACGGGGCACACCAACGCGTGCCGCAAATCGGTAACGTGGTGACCGCGGCTGATGTGGACGTGGGCGCGAATACCACGATTGATCGCGCACGTTTCGGATCCACTCAAATCGGCGCTGGCACTAAAATTGATAATCAAGTGCAGATTGCGCACAATGTGCGGGTGGGGCAACACTGCTTGATTGTCGCTCAGGTTGGCATCAGTGGCAGCACAACTCTTGGGGATGGGGTGATCGTAGGTGGCCAAGCAGGCCTGGCCGGGCATCTCAAGGTGGGCTCTGGCGCGATGATCGCGGGGGGCACCGCAGTCGTTAGCGATATCGAGGCACAAAGCAAGGTGCGCGGTTATCCTGCCATGCCTATGATGCTCTTTAATCGCATGGCGGTTCTACAACGAAAGTTGCCCGATCTTTTCAAAAGGTTTGATCAACTGGAAAAAACGGTGAAGTCTCTGCCTTCCGAGTCTTAGTAATTGAATGAATCATGATGATGAAAGATAGCTCCCTTAAAATATTCAGCGGCAATTCCAATCCCGCTCTAGCGAAAGAGATTTGCAAATCTCTTGGTGTGCCGCTTGCGGAGGCTGATGTCATCAGTTTTCCAGACGGAGAAAGTTTTGTTCGTATTAACGAAAATGTGCGTGGAGCGGATGTGTTTATCATTCAGTCCACTTGCAATCCGGCCAATCAGAACTTGATGGAGCTCTTCATCATGATCGATGCGGCGCGTCGTGCTTCGGCCAATCGTATCACTGCGGTCATTCCGTTTTATGGCTATGCGCGCCAAGATCGTAAGGATCAGCCACGTGTGCCGATCACCTCTAAGCTGGTGGCCAATTTGTTGGTATCCGCAGGCACCGACCGTGTGCTTACTGTCGATCTTCACGCACAGCAAATTCAGGGCTTCTTCGACATCCCGGTCGATCATCTTTATGCTTCGCCAGTGTTGTTTCAGTATTTGAAAGACATTGATACTAAGAATTTGACTCTCTTCTCTCCAGACGTGGGCGGCATGAAAATGGCTTCGGCCTATGCTAGCATGCTGCAAGTGCCGCTCGGTTTTATCGCCAAGCGCCGCACCAGTGCCGAAACAGTGGAAGCGACTTCTTTAGTGGGAGAGACCGAAGGTCGCGACATTCTATTGATCGACGATATGACCGAAACTGCTGGCACACTCTGCGCCGCGGCAAAATTGCTAAAGGAGCACGGTGCGAAGAGCGTGATGGCAGCTGTCAGTCACGGTGTGCTGAATGAGATGGGCTACGATCGCTTGGCTTCGGGTGTGATCGATCAGCTGATCACTACCAACACCACGCCGGTAGAAACACGCCCCGGCGTGCCTATTACCGTGCTGAGCGTGGCCGACCTGCTGGGCGAAGGTATCCGCCGCATTCATGATAATGAAAGCGTGACCGGCCTCTTTGATATCAAGGGATTCTAGTCGTCGATTGTGGTCGGGCTCAATGTGGATACCTTTTTCCTGCTCTATTTGGGGGCAGGCTTTGTGCTGCTCTTTGGTCTTTGGTTTTATTATGATTGGCGCGACGGGCATATCCACGATGCCCAGCGTTCGAAGGTCATCTACCATTGTATCAAGTGCAGCCAGATTTACACGGGTCCTTATCAAAGCGAAGAATGCGATTGCCCCCAGTGTGGCTTTACCAATGGTCGACTTAGGTTTTAAAATCACTCTCTAACTTTTTAATTCATCATTTCAATTTCCTAATTTTTTTATGCCAGACCATATCGCAGTCCTCGACTTCGGCTCACAATACACTCAGGTCATTGCCCGACGTATTCGCGAAGCCAATGTGCTATCACGCATCTATCCATACAACACCCAGGCGAGCGTGCTCAAAGAAGCGGGTGCCCAAGGCGTCATCTTGTCGGGCGGGCCTTCTTCAGTTTTGCTGGATGGCTCCCCGCGCCCCGATGCCAAGGTGTTTGAATTGGGCCTGCCTGTGCTCGGCATTTGTTATGGTGAGCAATTGATGGCGCACATGTTAGGTGGACGTGTCGGTAAAAGTGAAGAGCGCGAGTTCGGCCATGGCACTTTAAATATTGCAATTAAGGGCAAACTTTTCGACGGACTGCCGGATACGCTGCGTGTCTGGAACTCGCATGGAGATCGCTTGGAAGCGCTACCAGAAGGCTTTGAAGCAGTGGCCTCAACCGAAAATTCTCCTTTCGCGACGATTCAAGATGCCGAGCGTAATTTCTACGGTATGCAATTTCACCCGGAAGTGGCGCACTCTGAGATGGGCACGGAGGTGATTGCCAACTTCCTGTTTAAGATTTGTAACTGCGCTGCAGATTGGTCGATGGCCAATTATATCGAAGAAAGCGTGCAGAAAATTAAAGACACGGTCGGGGACGAACGCGTGATTTTGGGGCTCTCCGGTGGGGTCGACTCTTCGGTGGCCGCCGCGCTGATTCATAAGGCGATCGGTAAACAGCTCACTTGCGTCTTCGTGGACAATGGTCTCTTGCGCTTACATGAACGTGAGCAAGTCGAGAAACTATACGGCGACCACTTCGACCTCGATGTGCGGGTGGCTGACAAAGCGGATTTCTTCCTGGATCGCTTGGCTGGAATTTCGGATCCCGAAACGAAGCGGAAGATTATCGGTAATTCCTTTGTGGAGGTGTTCGATGAGGCCGTGACCGAACTCAAAGAGCGCGGTAATTACACTTTCTTAGCTCAAGGCACACTCTATCCAGATGTCATTGAGTCGGTCGCCATCGACGGTAATCCAGCGGCGCTGATTAAGAGCCACCACAATGTGGGTGGCTTGCCTGAGAAGATGAACCTCAAACTGCTCGAGCCTCTGCGCGAGCTATTTAAGGATGAGGTGCGCGAGCTCGGCACTCAGTTGGGCCTGCCTAAGGAAGTGGTCTGGCGCCAGCCGTTCCCCGGACCGGGTTTGGGCGTCCGTGTGATGGGGCCGATCAAACGCGAAGATTTGGTCGTGCTGCGCAAGGCCGATGCGATCCTACAAGAGGAAATGATGGCCTCTGATCTTTACTACAAAGTTTGGCAATCTTTCTGCGTCTTCTTGCCGGTTAAAACCGTCGGCGTGATGGGCGACGAGCGCACCTACGAAAACGTGGTCGCACTGCGCATCGTTGAGAGTGTGGATGCGATGACTGCTGACTGGGCACGCGTGCCTTATGAAGTGCTGCGCACGATTTCCAGCCGTATCATTAACGAGGTGTCTGGTTGTAATCGTGTCGTACTCGACATCAGTTCGAAGCCTCCTAGCACCATTGAGTGGGAGTAGTGGCGAACTTTTTGCCGTGAGCACGGTCCATACATTGCTATGAAGATATTGCTGCGTACTTGTTTCTTATGTCTCGCCGCTGCCTCGCTCTGTGCGCAGGATATCAGCGAAAAGGAGATCATTGATCGCGCGCGTGCCACTGTCGGTAGCGAAGCGGCACTGGATGGTTTGGTTACTCTGGAGCTTATTGGCAGCTTAGAGCCAGCCGACACAAACATTCCTTCAGCGACGATTTTGATTGTGGCGCGTAAGCCGCTCTCGCAGCGCTTGGAAATTAAGGTCGATGACATCGTCGAAACCACCATCTTAGATTGTAAACGTGGCTGTATCATTCGCTCCAACCTCAATGCCGGTGCCTCTCAAATGCGTGATTTGGTGGGCACCGAGTTGGAACGTGTCAGCTATAGCACCCGGCAGTTTTTTAATTACTTTCGTCCGGATTTTAAGAACGGGGAGACGGTACGCTTGCTCGGTAGTGAGACCTACCGCGGGGTGCGTTGCTACAAACTACAATACGAGTATCCAGGCGGTTTTAAGACGGTGCGCTATTTCTCGCTGGCCGATGATACGCTGGTTTCGACGGTCTCTGAAAATGGGGTCGAAAGCGTAGGTGTGGGCTCGCAAGTCGTCGGCGGCATAAAGTTTCCTACGAAAATTGAGCACTACGAGGGCGATCGGAAGCTGCACACCATCGTCATTCACGAGTTAAAAGTGAATCAACCACTCACAGCTGGTATTTTTGAAATCCCCGAAGGGGACACGCAATAGCGGAGCTCTATCCGGCGGATAGAGCCCCGTGCGCCTCGCTGTCACTGCTTATTAGGCCTTGTCCGCCAATGCGCGTTTGGCAGCTTTTGACATTTGCACCATCGTCATGTGTGCGTCGTGGGCGGACTCTAGACTGTGTCCAAAGGGAACCTTGATCGTTCTGGAATCGTTACCGATTTGAGCGTCCATTGTCAGAGAGTCGGCGTCGAGTGTGACGATTTGCGCCGCGCTTGCTTCGGGTAAGCGTCCAAAGTGCTGGGCGTAGGCGAGCACCGAGTCGGCATGATCTTCGTTCATGTGACCGATGATGCGGGCAATGTCTTGACTGCTAAGTGGGCTTTCAGGTGTGCTCATGATCTTTTATTTTGCGTGGGCGGTGGCGGGTTCGTTGCGGTGGCCTTTGCCATTGAAGCCGCGCACGTGGCTGAGTGTTTCCATTTGCTCGCCACTGATGTCGTAGGCTTGCCCAAAACCGACGACCAATCGACCAGACTTGGGGCTCAAGCGGATCAGGTGAAAATCTTGCATGCCTTTTAAGTGGTTCATAATGCCACCAAATTTTTCGCTAAAGCGCTCCATCGCGTCCTTCCATTCGGCGGAATCGCGCTCGACTTCTGTGGTGGTGCAAGCGTAGGTGACACGCTTGCGGGCGAAGATTTGCTCGCAGGTTTCTTCGTCTTCGATCAGTAGCACGGAGGCTTTTTGTGTGTCGCGCAAGTTAGCGGTGTGTGCTGAGAGCTCGCTCACATGCACGTAAAAGTCGCGTGACTCGGTGAGCACGGCGGGCGCGTAGCTGGCTTCGGGGGTGCCGCTAGTCGACACGGTGCCAAGTTGAATGGACTGAAATCCGGAAAGGAGCGAAGCGTAGCCTGTGTGGGCGCTTTGTGGGATGGTATCTTTGTTTTCGGTCATGTTGTTGTATTGGTAGTGTTTGAGTTAGGATTTTTGATTTTTAAAAGCGCATCACCATCGTGCTGTACCCATTCTACTGGAATGTCGAATACGCGTTCAATTCGTTTGGCGGAGAGCACTGAGACTGCTTTGCCGAAGGCAACAGAACGGCCGGCTTTGAGCATGAGCACACGGTCGGCATAAGCACGTGCTTGTTGCAGGTCGTGCAATACCAGAAAGACAGCTGCGCCGCGATCGGCACATTGGCGAGCCAGGTGGAGAATTTGTATTTGATGCTTCAGGTCGAGATTGGCAGTGGGTTCGTCCAGAAAGAGTAGTGCGGGGCCGCCTGAGTTGAGGCCTTCGTGCAGCTGAGCCAACACGCGGGCTAAGTGCACACGCTGCCGTTCACCTCCTGAGAGGTGTTGATAGCGGCGGTCTTTTAAGGCCAGGCAGTCGACTTGCTCGAGTGCGGCTTCGCAGATTTCCAAATTGCGCGCCTGTTCCACCTGAGCGAGATGCGGGCTGCGTCCCATCATCACGACATCGATCACGGGGAAGTTGAACGCGAGCTCGCTTTGCTGGGGGAGCACCGCGCGCCAGCGTGCGATGTCTTGTGGGCGTTGCATCTGCGTGGCCAAGGACTGGCCATTCAGCTCGACCGTGCCACGGGCGAGGGCGAGTTCGCCTGTCAGGGCTTTGAGCAGTGTGGATTTGCCCGAACCATTGGGGCCGATCACAGCGATGAGCTCCGCAGCTTGTAGATCGAAGTGTAGTTGGCGTAGCACGGCACGGCTGCCGCGTTTGACGGTGATGTTGTCGCAGCGTAACATGTTAGAAGCTGGCCCGGCGCTTGGCTCGAACGATTAAGTATAGGAAAAAAGGTGCTCCGACTGTGGCGGTGAGCACGCCCACGGGAAGCTCGGAGTATTGTATGCTGATGCGGGCCAGTAGGTCGGCAATGACTAAAGTCGTCGCTCCCATCAAGGCCGAAGCGGGCAGTAGCCAGCGATGATCCGGCCCCAGCATGAGCCGACACAGGTGCGGTGTGATGAGGCCGACAAAGCCGATCATGCCGCACAGGGCGACAGTCAATCCCACCCCGCCCGCGGTGAACAATATGAGGCGCCGACGCAGCTTTTCTACATTGAGCCCGAGGTGAACGGCTTCGTATTCACCGAGCAGTAGTAAGTTCAGTTGACGGCGATAGCGGAGTAGGGCGCTGATCAGTAGCACAATGATGGGGGCTAACCAACTCAATACGTTCCAGTTGGCGCGGGCTAGGCTGCCTAAGGACCAGAAGGTGTAGTCGCGCAGTTGATCGTCGTTGGAGAAAAAAACGGCGTATCCGATCAAGGCGCCGACCAGTGCATTCATCGCCAGCCCGATTAGCAGCATGGTTGTTACGTGGATGCGGCCTTCATGCAGTGCGAGTCGATAAACCAGTAAGGTCACTCCGATGCCCCCCGCCATGGGGAAGCAACTGATGCCTATTTCGTGTAGGAGGGGCCAGCTAGCCGGAATCAGCCAACTGCCGAATACGATAAAGCTGATCGCACCTGCGGCTCCGCCGGCAGAGACACCGATGAGTCCCGGGTCGGCCAGCGGATTGCGGAAGATGGCCTGCAGCACTGCACCTGCGATCGCCAGCGTCGCCCCCACCAATACCGCAGTCAGTATGCGCGGGACACGTATGTCCCGCACGATGATGCCATTGATGGCATCATCGGGTGCTTCCATATTCAGGAGAGCGTGCACGACTGTTGTGGGCGGAATGGATTTATCGCCCAAGGCGGCGCTCACAAACATCGCCAGCAGCAGGCCCAGGGCAATCAAGCCGAGCACCACTCCGGGCTGTTGCCAGATTCGCTTGGTGGGGCTGGGCTGCATCTAGTTCGAAACTGTCTCGGCAAACAGTTGGTTAAGTTCGAGGGCGGCCTCTCCTACACGCACACCAAAACTCAGGGTGCGTCCGAGTGGCACTGTGTGCACCTGTTTTTCGCGCACCGCGGGCACGTTTTGCCAGGCCGCGTTGTGGAGCACGCCATCGAGGATGCGTGTTTCGTTGTGCGGCATGCCTTCAGCGAGTCCGATGAGAATGATGTCGGGCTGTAGGGCGACCAGTGCTTCATGCGAGATACTCTTGTAGCCGGGGTGACTGCGAATGACATTTTCGCCGCCTGCCAGCTCAATCATGGCGGTGGCTTTGGTTCCGCGCCCTGCGGCATTTAGATGGCCGAGTCCGGGGCTGCTCATGAAAAATACCACTTTGGGTTTTGTCTCCAGTTTTTGAATACTAGCGAGTTGCGATTCTATTTTAGATTTTAATTGAGTGGCAGCTTCTGTTTGTTCCAGTTCCTCTCCGAGCACTTGGATGGCTTGGTATAAGTCTTCGGGAGAGCCGGGGGAGGGGATCACGCTGGTGGGCACTCCGCTGGCTTTGATTTGATTGAGGGCATTGGCCGGACCGATATCGCTAGTGCCGACGATGTGAGTGGGCTCCAGTGCGAGCACGCCTTCTGCGGATATGCTACGCACATAGCCAACCTGTGGTAACTTTGTCGCGGCTTGGGGGTAAGTGCTGGAGAGGTCGACTCCGACGACGTCGTCACCTCGGTTGAGTGCAAATACGATTTCGGTGGCTGCGCCGCCGACTGTGACGATACGGGCAGTGGACTCCGCAGATAGCGCTGCTGCGGTGAGTGTGAGTGCGATCAGCTGACAGCTGATCTTTTTAAATGTGGATGCTTTCATTGGTCGTTGTATTGTATCTGTTGTTTACAGTTTGATATTGAGGGAGAGGAAGCCGTTTAGGCCTGGCTGCACGCTGTATTCGGAAGTCAGAGATTCGTGGTCCGTGCTGCTGGAACTGCTCCAGATCCAGTAGCGCTCATCGGTCAGGTTGCGTAGGCCGAAGTTGAGGCTGATGTTTTCGGAGAGGCTCCAATAGCCAGTGAGGTCGAGCACGAAGGAGGCGGGCGGCACGTAGTATGCGTAGTCACGTGTGGTGTCTTTTTTTTCGGCGCGATAGGTGCCGTAGAGTCGGAGCCCCCAGGGAGTTTCGGAGTCGATTGAGTCGTAGCCGAAATGCAGCACGGCTTCGAAGGGATCGACGGTATTTACATTGTCGTCGGTGGTTTTATTGTGTCCGTCGGCCCAGCTTAAGTTCAATCCTGTGCTATAGCCGCTAAAGGCATCGCTGATCGCGCCTAACTGATAGTCGGCACGTAGGTCGATGCCGTAGATTTCCACTTCCCCGATGTTGCGTGCTTGCTGGATTTCAGTCACGGGTGGCCCCGCTTCTTGTCCGATGGTCTCCAGCGAGATAAAGCCATCATAGAGCGTGTAGTAGGTGGTGAGCTCCAATTCCAGTGATTCACTGGCGTATTTGATGCCTAGATCGAAGGAATCGCTGGTTTCTTCTTCTAAGTTGGGATTTGGGATTTGGCTGAAATAGGCGCCAGTGGCAGAGTGATTGAAGAAGCCCACATAATCTTCTGCACTGGGGTTGCGGATGCCTTTGGCATAGCGGGCCCAGAGCGCGGTTGCATCGTTGAGTTCGTATTGGATGGAGGCACTTGGTGAGATGGAAAACTTACTATAGTCGGAGGATGCTTCGGGGGCATTCGTTTGGTTCAGAAAGTCGTCGCTATTGGCCGGTAGGATTTCGTAGTAGCCCAGCCGCAGGCCTGCTTGAAAGAGCCAGCGGTCCTTCGTCGTCAAGTTCTGGAAAAACAGGTCGTAGCGACGTAGGTCGGCTTCGTCGAAGGCGGGACGCTCGACCGGGTCGCTACCGCCCAGGGCTCGGTCTGTGCGGGTGAAGCTGTTTTGGGCATTTTCGGTCGAGCTCTCGATGCCATAGATGAAACTGTGCTCCATGCCGAAGCTTTGGTACTCTTTGGTAAACTGAGTCGCCAGGCCGAGAGCGCTTTGCGCAAATTGGATGTCGTCGGTCCGGTCGCGGGAGAGGATGTTGGCAAAGCGAGTTTGGGTATTGGTCTCGGTGTTGGTTTCGGAATACTGGTAGTAGAGCTTGACTGAGAGTTGGTCCCAAAGCGCATGCGCATTGCTGTCCTGGTATTCGATGCTGTAGCGCGTGCGGCTGTCGTCGGCGATGGTTTCTGCCAATACGGTTTGGAGTGAACTCACGCCATCGCCGTTGGATTTGAGACTGTCTAAATCGGTATCTTGCTCACGGTTGAAATGCTCTGCGGTGAAGGTCAGTTGTTGTGCCTCGTCCATGTGATAGCTAATCTTGCCCAGCAGGTGGTTACTCCATGAGTCGAGGGGGTTGGCTGCGATTTCACCTTTTTCGTTTTCTGTTTCCTCTCCGCTGCGCAGAGCGTTGCTGAGTGTCACATACCAGGGGCCTTCGCGCAGGCCGGCGTTGAGCACGTGGCTGAATTCGTTGTTGGCACTTTGGTAACCTAAGCGGTTATTGAGTAGCCAGGGCCGTTCGGAGGCTGCCAGCTCCTCTTCGAGCGAGCGTGTTTCAAAACTAACCACGCCGCCCATTGCGTCGCTGCCATAGAGGCTGGAGCCTGAGCCGCGAAGGATTTCAACCCGTTCAAAGATTCCGGGATCGAAGTAGTCTCGCCCGTTGCCGCCGGCACCATCGATTTGAGCGGGTTGTCGAATGCCGTCGATCATCAACAGCACGCGATTGCCTTCGACTCCACGCATACGATAGTTGGTGAATCCGCTGCCACGGTAAGGCACCAGTGAATCGCCCCCGCTGAATTCAAAGGGAATCGAAATCCCGGTTTGATAGCGTGCCACGTCGCCCGCATTGTTGACGCCTTCACGCGCAAAGCTGTCATAATTGATGGAAGTGATACTGCCCGGAGTTTTCATTAACTCGCGCTCACTGCGAGTGGCCAGTAGCGTGGTTTCTCTGAGTTGCTGTAAGGGCAGTTCTGGCTCCGTGGGCTCGCTGGCTGCCAAGAGTGACAGCGTGCCGAAGAGTAGGGCGAAGGTCGTGCGATGCATCATATGTTTGCCTGCTTGATTGCGCTTAGTTGGTGATGATGATCGAATAGAAGCGTTGTTCGTCTTCGCTGCTGTCTGGGTCGATGATCTGCTGGAGGGCACCGTTGCCTGCGATGAGTGTGCCGAGGTCGTTCCAGTTGTTAACGGTTCCAGCGCTAGTCAGGTCGTTGGTCCATTTGATTTGGTAGTAATTGCCCGAATAGGTCGGGAAATTGAGTGCGATGTCGTCGTCCACGATGGACGTGGTGACCTCGATTGGGACGATGGGCTCCGGCTCTGTTACTAATGTGGCGGTACTGGTATCGATACGAACTTTGTCCAAGCTGGTGTGCACGGCCAAACCGAAGTCGATCTGATAATCGGTGACGATGTATTCGCTGAGATCCCAGAAAAAGCTAAAGACGGTGATCTCGATGTCACCTTGTCCTTCGATATAGATCGTGCCATCCGAGGCATGGTTGGAGCTATCGGCTGCGATTCCCGTTTCGCTACCAGTCATTTGGAGCAGCGGCTCTAGATTGAGGAAGTCTTCGCTGCCCCAGATGACGAACTGTAAATTGAGCTGTCCTAGATCATTGGTAGAACTGCCATAAATTGAAAATTTGGTATCCAGCGAATAGCTGTAAATATTAAGTGTCGAGGAGGGGAAGCCAGCTCCCGTGGTTTCACTTAGGCTGCCGTTGGTCCCGTTGGCGACATCGGGTGTGGCGTTGTTGGTGGTGATGAAATGCTCCCATTCGGAGTATTGAGTGATGCCATCGTAGTTGGGCTCATCGAAGTCTGCCCACTGGGCATGGAGTGTGTGTGTCGCTATGCTGGCAGCAGAGAGTAAGCATCGGATCTGGTAGGATATTTGCATCGTGCAACTTCGTTTAATGGTAGTCGAGTGGTGTGAATTCTGTAGCGCCATTCAAACAGCCAAGAAACACCGGACCTCTCGGTCCGATGCCTCAGTGCTGAAGAAAACTGTGTGCGCTTGAGCTACTGGATACGCCGGCGGCGTGTGACGCAGCCTGCGATTGCTGCGATTCCTGCGAGCAATGCAAAGTTGCTCGCTTCTGGAATGACTGAGCCCGCTAAGATGGCTTCGCTGCTGTCGAGTTGCAGTGCATAAGTTTGAGTGTGCGCTGCGACATCGTAGCTGATGACGTATTCACTAATGGTGTCGCCGATACTGCTGAGGTCCCATTGGAAAAGTATATTGGAGGAGTAAATCGTTTCGCCTCCGAATTCATTGGTGAAGCTTCCGTTTGTAAGTGCAGTGTAGTCGGCCGTGAGTGATTGGCTGCCGCCGTTGTAGCTGAGTGTGGCGACGTAATTTGTCCAGTCGTCTTGTAGGCCTGCATCAAATTGGAAGATGACTGTGTTCACGTCGTCCAAGCTATCGACGGAGCTGCTAATGCTGAAGCTGCCAGTATCCGAAGAATAGATACTAGTGTTGCCTACATAGCCGGCGCCCGCAGTTTTACTATAAGCTCCGTTACCTGTGGAGCCACTGGTGTTGGAGTCAATCGCATCGGGCCATGCTGCGTAGCCGGGGTAGCTGCCGCCGTAGCCAGCAATGTCAGTATTGGTGGAGTTTAGATTTTCCCAGCCTTCGTATTCACTGTCGGCGCTGTTAAACGCAGAGATGTCGGAGGGAGTTCCAGCGCTTGTCGGAATGCTATTGATTGCATGGGCGCTGCTGCTGATCGCGATCAGGGCGCTTGCTAGTTTGAGTAGGTTTGTAGTCATCATTGATTTAACTTTATGTTTTCAGGAATGCCTCGCTGAGCTGGTAGGGCCGCGGCGTTGCAAAACAATAAACTAGCATATTGATCGCTTTAAAAACTACTCCGGCACGGAGTAAAAAAGCCCCATATTTGAAATTTGGGAGATTTTTATCCCTAGTAACTGGCTTTGGGCGGGCCGGATGAATGGAAGTCGTTGGGATATTTGTTAATCTGAATTCTTGCGATCTTTGTCTCGAAGTGTTCCTCTCGCGTGATTATGCAAAAGATCGAATTTTCCGATACGCCCAAATTTCAACAAGCCCTCAGAACATTCTGCGAGCAGGCGATCGTCGCAGGAGATGTTACCGATGTGGTTTCTGCGGTGCTGGCTGAGGTGCGTCAGCGTGGGGATGCCGCAGTGCTCGATGCGACTAAGAAATTCGATGGGGCACAACTGAAGGCCAATCAGATGCGAGTCTCTGCTGAGGAGCTGAAGGCGTCGGTCAAATCTCTGAGTCTTGCCGATCGTAAGGCGATTCGCGAATCGATCGCACTGGTTAAAGAATTTCATAAGCAAACACTGCCCAAAAACTGGAAAGCCAAAAACGCACAAGGCGGGATCGTGGGGGAGCGCTTTTATCCGATCCAACGTGTCGGCCTCTATATTCCTGGCGGAAATGTGCCACTGGTGTCGACGGTCGTGATGACAGCTGTCTTGGCCAAGTTGGTCAAGTGCCCGGAGATTGCGGTCTGCACGCCGCCGGATGCGGAGGGGCAAATCGCACCTGCGATGTTGGCGGCGCTTTCCATGATCGGGATCGACGAGGTTTATAAAGTAGGGGGCATTCAAGCGATTGGTGCTATGGCGTACGGCACTCAGACGATTCCGGCTGTGGATAAAGTGTTTGGGCCGGGCAATGCCTTCGTGATGGAGGCCAAACGTCAAGTGTTGGGCACCATCGGGATCGATTTATTACCAGGGCCCAGTGAAGTGATGATTATCGCGGATTCCGGAGCCAATCCGCAGCATGTTGCGGCCGATTTGCTGGCGCAAGCGGAGCACGGGAGCGGCAAGGAGATCATTTATTTCGCCACCACCAGCAAAGCGCTGCTCAAGAAGGTAGAAAAAGCCATTGCGCAACAAATGCCGTCGCTGACGCATGCGGAGAAATGCGCCAAGGTGCTGGAGGGGCGCTGCCTGGCGGTCACTTGTAAGAAATTGTCTCAAGCTGCTGAGGTGGCCAACTATATTGCCCCCGAGCACTTGGAGCTGCAGGTTGCTGACAAATCCATCGAGCTGCTGAGTAAGCAAATTACGACTGCGGGAGCCATCTTGCAGGGCTATTTAACACCGACCGTATTGGGTGACTTTACGGCGGGTCCCAGCCACACGCTGCCGACCGGCCGTGCCGGACGCTTTTTCAGCGGCTTGCAAGCCACTGATTTTATGCGTCGTTCCAGCACCGTGCGTTATAATGCCAAGAGCCTAGCCAATGCCGCTCCGGTGGTGGAGACCTTCGCACGTCTGGAAAAACTCGACGCGCACGGTAAGTCGCTAACGATTCGTCTGTAACGGGTGGCGGGGCTCTTTAGACCCCGTTTACGTTCGGTCGGGTTTGGTGGTCGAAGACCGTTTGGAACCGAGGCTAAAGCACTCGGCTACGGTCTTCATGGTTGACGCTCCGCCTGTAACGGGTGGCGGGGCTCTTTAGACCCCGTTTACGTTCGGTTGGGTTTGGTGGTCGAAGACCGTTCGTAACCGAGGCTAAAGCACTCGGCTACAGTCTTCATGGTTGACGCTCCGTCTGTAACGGGTGGCGGGGCTCTTTAGACCCCGTTTAGGTTTGGTCGGGTTTGGTGGTCGAAGACCGTTCGGAACCGAGGCTAAAGCTCTCGGCTACGGTCTTCATGGCTGACGCTCCGTCTGTAACGGGTGGCGGGGCTCTTTAGACCCCGTTTAGGTTTGGTCGGGTTTGGTGGTCGAAAACCGTTCGGAACCGAGGCTAAAGCACTCGGCGACGGTCTTCATGGCTGACGTCCGCCTGTAAATTAATAAACACCGTCGTCGGTGAGCTTTTGAATGCTGGCAACTACGCGGGCCTTGTCGTCGGGGTAGGTGACGCCGAACCAGGGGCTCTCGGTCTGTAAGACCGGGCAGCGGATCGCGCCCTCTTGAATCAGGCTGTCGACTAGGCTGGGTAGGTAATACTCCGATTTCTCTTCGTGACCACGCGCTTGTAGAAAGGCTTCAAAGCCGGCTTCCAAGTGTTCGAAGATCGCAGGTGTGAAGCCCCAGAAATTCATCGAAACGACAGCTTCCGGTGACAGCGACACGCGTTCGTCGGCAAGGTTGATGCCGCGTAGCTCGCCGTCGGCGTCGTGGCCGATCGCTGTGTATTCTTCGACACCTTGTAAATTGTCACCGTCGAGCGAGCAGATCCCGCGGTTCACGGTGCCGTGTGGTGAGAGCGTATTGCGCAGGATGTAGCCGACCATGCTGGCGCTGAGTTGCTTGGGGTCGGTCGCTTTCAGTTGTGCGGCCATTTGCGCGTAGGCTTCGCGCCCGTAAAAGTCGTCCGCATTGATCACTGCGAAGGGCTCGTGGATGCAGTCGCGCGCTGCTCGCACCGCGTGCGCCGTGCCCCATGGCTTGCTGCGGCCTTCCGGCGCACGATAGTCGCCCGGGAGGTCGTTGAGGTCCTGAAAGGCATAGCAGACTTCGATTGTATCCGTATGCTTCTCGCCCACTTGCGTGCGAAAGGCGTCTTCAAAGTCCTTTCGAATGACAAACACCACTTTGCTAAAGCCCGCGCGGACCGCATCTTGCACCGCGTAGTCGACCATGGTTTGGCCCGACGGCCCCATGGCATCGAGTTGTTTCAGTCCGCCGTAGCGGGAGCCCATTCCGGCCGCGAGTAGTAAGAGAGTTGCTTGCATCAATGAGGGTGATAAGTGCCGTGCGTGTGTCTGACAATTCAAACCTAGTAGATTATTCTGGGCTCCTTCGGTGTATTTCGCACAGGAAGATGGATATTCCGATTGAATCTGCGCGGCGAATGGTTCTTCTATCTATTATCTAATGAAGAAGACTTTTGATGCCCTGGACCGTGCGCTGCCGCACATACAAGATTTGCACGCCTACGTGCCCGGCGAACAGCCACAAGGGGAGGGCTGGGTGAAGCTTAATACCAATGAAAACCCGTATGCGCCTTCACCGAAGGTGGCCGATGCGATTGCTGCCCAGCTTGCGGATCTACGTAAGTATCCAGAGCCGGTCAGTGCCAAATTACGTGCAGCGATTGGCCAGCGCTTTGGGCTGGAGCAGGCCAATGTCATTATTGGCAACGGCTCTGATAATATCCTGGATTTGATCACCCGCTGCTTTGCTTCGGCTCCGGGCGCAGGGCACACTGTGCCGAGTTATTCACTCTATCCTGTGGTGGCCGGCATGTCGGGGCAGGGCCTATTGGATGTCTATTTTGATCGTTCCATGCAGCTGGATGTCGACGCGATGGCAGCGACACAGGCAAAAGTCTTCTTTCTGACCAATCCCAACGCGCCGACAGGTGTCGCTTTTCCACTGTCGCAGATCGAAGCAGCCCTTCAGGCGATTGATGGCCTCTTAGTCGTGGACGAAGCCTATGTCGATTTCGGCGGCGAGTCCGCGGTCACGCTGCTCAAGGATTATGAAAATCTGGTGGTGGTGCGTACCTTTTCCAAGTCCTACGGCCTCGCCGGCATGCGTGTCGGTTTCGCCATGGCTGCGGCGCCGATCATTGGTATACTCGACCGCGTGCGCGATGCCTATAATCTCGATCGCATCGCACAAGCCGCCGCCTTGGCTGCTTTCGAGGATGTCGATTACTTCGAAGTGCAGCGCCAGAAGGTGATGGCCACCCGCGAAGCGACGCGTGCACAGTTGGATGCCTATGGTTGGTTCACCTATCCCTCCGCGACCAATTTCCTATTTACCGAGCCTAAAAACGCCGCCGGAGAGTCCAGCGCCGAAGTGGCCGCGGATCTGTTCGAGCATCTCAAATCACAGCGCGTGCTCGTGCGCTATTTCCCCTCGCATCCTTTAACTTGCGCTTTCATTCGAGTCAGCATAGGAACAGATGCAGAAATGAAGGCATTCTTAACCGCCGTCGAATCATGGCCGAACCACGCATAGCACAACTCACCCGCAACACGAAAGAGACTCAGATCCAAATGGAGCTGAATGTCGATGGCTCCGGCGTATCAGAAATTGATACCGGGATCCCGTTTTTCGATCACATGCTCACGCTCTTTGCCAAGCACGGGCTCTTCGATCTCAAGGTCAAAGCCACTGGCGATCTTGATGTGGACTACCACCACATGGTAGAAGATACGGGCATCGTGCTGGGGCAGCTCGTCAAAAAGGCACTCGGCGACAAGCGCGGCATTCGCCGCTACGGTTTCTTCCTCTTGCCGATGGACGAGTCGCTCGCGCGTGTCGTGCTGGATCTTTCCAATCGCCAGGCCTTCGTCTATAAGGTTACCTATCAATTCCCAATGGTGCGCGATTTCAATATCGTGCTCGTCAAAGAGTTTTTCCAAGCCTTTGCCAACGAGGCTGCCTGCAACCTGCATATCAACCTAGAGTATGGCGAAGAGCCGCATCACATCGCCGAGGCTATTTTTAAAGCCTTTGCACGCGCGCTCGATGTCGCGACTTCGGTCGACCCCCGCATGGCCGACGCCCTGCCCAGCACCAAAGGTACGCTCTCTATATAGGCCGTACGTATTTCGGTAATACCAGGGCAAGCGACTTCTTTTCCGTAGGATGACGGCGAAGCCGTTGTTTGCGTCGTGTTTGCTTGGATGTTTTTGAGTGCTCCGTCGTCTACACGGGCGGTTCGCCCGCGTTCTACATTTTCAGGCTGATGTAGTGTCTGGCATTCCGTAGCACGACGGCGAAGCCGTTGTTTGCGTCGTGTGTCGCGTCGTTGCACAAAAAAAGCCCTAAGTCGTTAAACTTAGGGCTTTCAAATGGAGCCACCTGTCAGAGTCGAACTGACGACCTGATGATTACAAATCAACTGCTCTACCAACTGAGCTAAGGTGGCCTGGTATAAAAAACTGTGCCTACTGGATCGGGGACTCGAACCCCGAACCAATTGATTAAGAGTCAACTGCTCTACCAATTGAGCTAATCCAGCAGGTGTGTCAGTGACGTTAATCGCTAACGAAGATGCGGAGACTGTTGCTGAAGTTCGGTCTGTCAAGCCATCGATTCATTTTTTTTAATTTATTTTTCCGAACCGGGTTCAGGGGGTCTGGGGCCCTTGGGTGGCTTGCCGGGAGTTGGCAGGAATCCTTGCTCTTTAAATAAATTGATGCGTTCTTCCTCAGGGGTGTCGTGCAGCTTTTTGCGCCAGTTGCGACGTTCTTCGGAGCTCATTTCTAGCCAGCGTTGATGCATGGCGTCACGTGTTTCGGGATCGATTGAATCGAAATGTTTCCGCATGGCTTCGAGTCGCTCGGGTCTCATCTTGTCGAGTTTGCTGATGCGTTCGCGTAAGAGTGCCTTTTCCTCTGGAGTCATGCGCTCTATGCGCTCGATGGTTTGGCGTAATGCGGTGAGTTCTTTTTGCTCCATCTTTAGTAGATGGTGCAACATGCGGGTTTCGTTTTGTCGATCTTGTGGGGGGCGTGGCCCCGCCTGTGGGCTTGGCTCCGTATTTGCTGGCGGGTTCTCTAATGCATCTGCGGCTGCGGCGGCTGCATCTGCTGGGGCCGCGTTGAGGGGGGCGAGGCAGATGAGTGTGAGTGCGAGGAGTGTGCTGACTGTTTTCATTGTTTAGATCTCCAAGTAAAGTGCATCGAGTGTGCTGAGTAGGTTCTGCGTGCCGAAGTCGGTGGTGCTGAGCGTGGCTAGATTTGCTAGGCTTTCTTCCAGCATGAAGATTTCTTGTGCTTCGGCGGCGTTGATGGCTGCTGCGCTGGTGCTTTGGCTGTTGTTGGCTGTTGTCGAGCTTGCGTGGCCATTGATGGCTTGGGCATCTGGTTTGATTTGCAGTAGGCTGAAGGTGAGCGCTACGGCAGCCGCCAGTGGGAGTGCGAATTTAATCAGTTTGCTGTAGGGCTGTTGCGGCGCTTGTTGGGTGCTCGCGTGTTCGGCATCCGCCTGCGCGAGTACGCGTGCAGCGAAATCGTCGCTGGGTTTCAGCGGGCGGCTGGCGAGTAGTGCGTCAATCTTTTGATCGAGCGGGTCGCTGTGGTGGTTCGGTTTCATGGTGTTGCGGGAGCTTGCTTAAATTTTCTGACTTTGTTTTTGAATCCTTAATCTTATATCAAAATTACACGAGACTCTTCAATTCTTGGCGTAAATGGGTGCGTGCGCGGTGGATCCAGGTTTTGACGGCGCTCACACTGGCGTCGAGTGCTTGTGCGATCTCGTCGTAGCTAAGGCCTTGTTGTTGTAGCATTAGAATGGCGTTGCGCTGATTTTCTGGCAGTGCGGCCAGTGCGCGGTGGAAGGCTTCTTCGATTTCGCGGCTTTGGTCGTTTTCTTCGGGTTGACTTTGCATGAAGTATTCGCCGGGGTCGACAAATTCAAGTGGACGACGGGCTTTTTTGCGGTAGCCGTCGATGAGGCGACGCCGGGCGAGGGTGAAGATGAAGGCGTTGAAGGTGCCCTGTGCTTGGTAACGTGTTGCTGCGCGATTGAGCTCGATGAAGGTCTCCTGTGCGAGATCTTCGGCATCGGCACGATTACCAGTGGCGCGGTAGAAAAAGTTAATGAGGCGTGTTTGCCAGCGTTCGACGATTTGGGCAAAGGCGGCGCGGTCGCCATTGGCAAGCGCGCGCAGGCATGCGCTGTCGATATCTTCTATGGGCTGGCTGGGGGCTGTTGAAGTGGTATGCATATCCCGAGAGCGTGGGGTGAATTGCTCGACCCATGCGGACGGTTTGAAATTTGTAAGAGTTGAGGCCATGTGTAGAGATTAAATCGAGCCTGCTCTTAAAAAGTTGCAGTGAATTTTGTGGCAGTTTTTTGCCTTGAATGCGCTATGCTTTTATAAATCAGTTGGATGCGGTTTTGCGAGCGAGTTTTGTCGAAATTTGTTTACTAAAAGTGCATCGTTGCTTTGCTTGCGGCCTGAGATTTGCTCTCACCACTAAATATGTTCGAAAACAACTTTCTTACTAGATATAGGGGTGCTTCTGCGCAATTTTACGATATATTGTGTCCTTTGTTGACAGGATCGATTTCAATTCCCATGCTCCGCGCTTCATTTTAGCGCCGTCCATTAGCTCGGAGGCACTATCTTGCTAGCTTTCAACACCTTCAGTTCTGGCGTCAGCTTTTTTCCGCTCTGGGCGGTTTCGCAAGCGCACATTTTTTTAATTTATTCTCTACACCTACGCATACTTATCCATGGAAAAAACCTACACAATCGGTGATAAAACCTTCGTCCTTGACCAAGCCAAAGCTGAAGAAGCTTTTGCGGCCAAAAAGATCATCAATGGTAAGGACACGATGTTCTTTAATATCCTGCCGCTCAAATACCAGTGGGCCTACGATCTGTACAAGACGATGAAGAATAATCACTGGGAGCCGGAGGACATTCCTATGCAGAAGGATGTAGAGCTCTGGCGCAGTAGTGAGCTCTCCGATGCCGAGCGCTGGATCATTAAGATGGCGATCGGCTACTTTTCTGCGGCCGAAGGCATTGTCGGGGACAATGTGCAGCACGTCACGCGCGAGTTGGTCACCGCTCCAGAGCTCAAGCTCTTGCTCGGCCGCCACGCCCATGAAGAAAATATCCACGCCGACTCCTTGGTCTATATGATCAGCTCGCTCGGAATCAACCCGCACGAGTGTGAGGCGATGTTCGAAGACATTCCCACCATCGAGAAAAAGACTAATTTCGTGGTCAGCAATTCGCGCGCGCTGCGTCGCGACATGGATTTGACCACCACCGAGGATAAGCAGGCTTTCACTAAAAACCTCTTCCTCTTTGGGCAATGCATGGAAGGCACGCAGTTCTACGGTCTTTTCGGCATGGTGCTCTCGCTCTATCGTCAGAACAAGTTCCCTGGTATCGGCCAAATGTTCCGCTACACCCTGCGCGATGAGTCCAACCACATCGAAGTATTCCGCAACTTGATCATGGACCTGATCGAAGAGAATGAGGACGTTTGGACCCCCGAGTTTAAGGAAGAGCTGCGCGACCTCATGCGTGAGGCCGTCTCGCTGGAAAAGGAATTTATTCGCGACTGCCTGCCTGTGAATTCAGTTGGCCTGAGCGCGGACGAGTTTTGCCAATATATTGATTACATCGCCGATCGCCGCCTAGAAGACGTGGGTCTTAAAGCGATTAGCTCCGGCACCGAGAACCCATTCCCGTGGTTGGCCGAAATGATGGATATTAAGAAGGAGCAAAACTTCTTCGAAGGCCGCGTCACCGAATACCAAAAGGCTTCCGCCCTCGGTTCGGTCGACGACGACGAGCTTTAGTCTTCCTTCCTGAATAGGAAATTCTACTACACAGGGCGCGCTCTGCCGTGCGCTCTGTTTCCCCTATACCACTTGGCACACTTCCGGGCCTCACCACGCCTGCTCATCTCTACACAGACACTATTTCATGATACATAAACTCTCCTTCGAAGAAGACCTGGAGCTTAAGCGCTTCGCCTCCACTCCTAAAGAAAAGAAGCCTCGTTTCGAATGGGCTACCGTGCTCGGCGAGGACCGTCTGCAACGCCCGGAAATCAAAGTGGATGCCGGCGGCTCGGAGCGTGATTTCGATCTCGCCGAGATTGCCGATACCATTGGTAACGCGCTGACCGACCTGTTGCTCTCGCGTCAGGAAGATGAAATTTTCACGGAAGTGAACCGCAAGTTTGTGGCCAACGTCGCCAAGAGCGTCGGCTCCGTGCTGGCCACTTCGATCGAGCAGGGCAGGGCGCTCAAGCTCTCCACTCACGACGTGCACTTGCTGATTGAAAAGGCGCTGATCGAAAACGACGCGCACGATGTGGCCCGCAGCCTCATGTTTGGGCGCAATACCTCCGCGCAGAATGTCGAGCGCGAGCCCGTATCCATCCGCTTGATCCGTCGTAATGGTCAAGTGGTGCCCTGGAGCGAAGCCAAGATCGAGATCGCAGTGCGCAAGTCCTTCCTAGCTTTGCACCTCGATTCCGAGCCAGCCGTCGAGATCGCCCGCGCGGTGACGGATCGCTTGGTCGCCAGTGGACAAGCTTTCATCAACATCGAAGACGTGCAAGACGCCGTGCAAGAGGAAATGATGCGTCAGGGCCACTTCAAGGTTGCCGAGTCCTACATTCTCTACCGTGCCCATCGCACGCGCGTTCGCGATGAAGAAGGCATTCCTGCCGTGCCTGAGTCGCAGCAAGAGTCCATGATCGTTGTCACCGAAGCCAACGGTGAGAGCACTTTCTGGGATGGCATCGACCTTAAGCGCCGCATTGACTACGCCACGATCGGACTCGATCTGAATATCACCTCCGACGTGATCGAAAAAGAGCTTCGCCGCTCGCTCTATCCCGAGATGAAGCGCGCCGATCTGCAAAAGACCATCATTCTCAATGCCAAGAGCATGATCGAGAAGGATGCCGACTTCGCCAAATTCGCTGGCCGCATCCTGCTCACTTACATTTACGAAGAAGTTCTCGATTGGGAAATCGTTCGCGATGGTGTCGACAGCCTCAAGGAAGCACACCGCCGCGGCTTCAAGCCCTACTTGAAGCGCGCGATCGAGATCGATCGCGTCAATCCCAAGCTGCTCGACTTCGATATCGATCAGATCGCGTCCTCACTCGATCCCTCCGCGGACTTGGATTTCGATTACCTCGGCGTGCAGACCATGTACGACCGCTACCTGATCGTCGATAAGACTGCCAAGCAGCACCGCCGCCTGGAAGTGCCACAATACTTCTGGATCCGCGTCGCCATGGGCCTCTTCCACCACGAGAAGGACGACCGCGAAGGCTACGCCCTGCGCCTCTACAATCTCTACAAGAGCCGCCGCTTCTGCTCCTCCACGCCCACACTCTTTAACTCCGGCACACTACACTCGCAGCTCTCGTCCTGCTACCTCTACAAGGTCGACGACAGCATCGAGTCCATCATGCACCGCGGCATCGCTGACAACGCCTTCCTCTCCAAGTGGGCCGGCGGTCTCGGTGGCTCCTGGACCGCAGTGCGCGGCACCGGCGGTTTCATCAAAGGCACCAACGGCGAATCACAAGGCGTCATCCCATTCCTTAAGTTGCACAACGACCAACTCGTCGCCGTCAACCAAGGTGGCAAACGTCGCGGCTCCGGTTGCGCCTACCTCGAAACATGGCACAACGACGTCGACGACTTCCTCGAGTTGCGTAAGAATACCGGAGACGACCGTCGTCGTACCCACGACATGAATACGGCCAACTGGATTCCCGACCTATTCATGAAGCGCATGGAAGCCCGTCAGCATTGGACACTCTTCCGCTCCAACGAATGCCCCGACCTGCATGACCTCTACGGCAAAGCCTTCGAAGAGCGCTACTGCGAATACGAAGCCATGGCCGAGCGCGGCGAAATTTTCGGCCAGAAGCGCCCCGCGATTGACCTCTGGAAAGTCATGCTCCGCATGCTCTTCGAGACCGGTCACCCATGGATCACATTCAAAGATCCCTGCAACATTCGCAGCCCGCAAGACCACTGCGGCGTCATCCACAGCTCCAATCTCTGCACCGAGATCACGCTCAACACCAGCGCCGAAGAAACTGCCGTCTGTAACCTCGGCTCCGTCGTGCTCGACTCTCACCTCGACGCCGATGGCAACCTCGACCACGCCAAACTACGTGAGACGATTAGCATCGCCGTGCGTGCCTTGGACAACGTCATCGACATCAACTTCTACCCAACCGAATCCGCCAAGACAGCCAACAGCCGTCACCGCCCGATCGGTCTCGGCGTCATGGGGCTGCAAAACGCACTCTATAAGAAAGACATCGCCTTCGCTTCCCCAGCCGCCGTTGAGTTCAACGACGAGTTCATGGAAGCCATCGCTTACTACGCCTACGAAGCCTCCTCCGAGCTCGCAGCCGAGCACGGCACCTACAGCACTTACAAAGGTTCCAAGTGGGACCGCGGCCTGATGCCACAAGACACCCTCGACCTGCTCGAACAAGAGCGCGGCGAAAAAGTCGAAGTGCCCCGCGCCGGCAAGATGGACTGGATGCCACTCCGTGAGAAGATCGCCAAGAACGGCATGCGCAACTCCAACGTCCTCGCCATCGCGCCCACAGCCACCATCTCGAACATCATGGGCACCACGCCCTGCATCGAGCCCACCTATAAGAACCTCTTCGTGAAGAGTAATCTCTCCGGCGACTTCATCGTGCTCAACAGCGAGCTCGTTCGCGACCTCAAGAAGCGTGGCCTCTGGACTGCGAACATGCTCGACCAAGTCAAATACTTCGACGGCGAGCTCGACTCCATCGAGGGCGTACCACAAGACCTGCGCGAAAAATACCGCACCGCCTTCGGCATCGAGTATAAATACTTCGTCGACGCCGCCGCCCGCCGCCAGAAATGGATCGACCAATCCCAATCGGTCAACCTCTTCATCGCCTCGCCCGACATCAAGACACTGTCGCACATGTATCGCGACGCCTGGCGCAAAGGTCTCAAGACCACTTACTACCTCCGCAGCCTAGGAGCTTCCAACATTGAGAAAGCCACCACCAGCGTGAAGAAAGAGGTGAGAGGACGCGCCGGCCAAGCCGCCACTTCGACAGGCTCAGGGCAGGCAGTCGCTGAGGGCAAGAAGGAGTTCACCGCAGCGGAAAAGAAAGCCTGCTCCCTCGAAGCCATGATGAACGGCGAAGAGTGCGAAGCCTGCCAATAAATTAACGACAAGGGCCGCCCAAGAGGGCGGCCCTTTTTGCCTACAATCAGCACAGACCGATTATTAATTCTAATTCACATAAAACTATGAACGCCTTAAAACGACAAAAGCTTAACGAAGCTTTTTCTCCTACTGCGCCAATACAGACGATGGACCTCTTTCTTGGCCGCTTAAATCAGCTTGGAGATATAGTTGATACTGTAATGGAGCGAGGGCAGCACTTTGTGTTGTTTGGTGAGCGTGGCGTTGGGAAGACATCTTTGGCAAATATTATGCCCTTTGTGTTGAAGGATATACTAGTAGCTAAAGTGACTTGCAGTAGGTCGGATAGCTTTCGAGTGATTTGGGAAAAAGCGCTTAATAAGGTTAGATTTACGCAAGCGAGTTATGGAATGGGCTTTCACGCTGAGAAGCAGGAAAGGGTTGTACAATTAGACCTTTTTCTTCCCGATAAGGATGACATTAGTTCTCTAGACGTTCAAAATACTTTAGAGTCAGTAAATAACAACTTGCTTTTCATTTTTGACGAGTATGACTCGATCGCCGACCCTTCAGTCAAAGGAATGTTGGCTGATACAATAAAAAGCCTGTCTGACAATTGTAGTCATGTGACAACAGGTTTAGTTGGTATTGCTCAGAATGTTAACGATTTAGTCGGAGAACACCCGTCTCTTGAGCGATGCCTAAAGCAAATTCAGATGCCTAAGATGTCCCAAACGGAGCTTGCATCAATTATAGAGAAAGGGCTCGATATTGTAGGTTTAGAAATGGAAGAAAGCGTTAAAGATCACATAATTGATTTTTCTCTGGGTTTTCCGCATTTTACACATTTGCTCGCTAAGCATTCATGTATGAACGCTCTGAATAAAGAATCGGAAAGGGTGGTGGTCGCTGATTTTAATTCTGCAGTTAAGCGCAGTCTATCTGATGTAAATCAAGTTGTTGTCGATCTGTTTAGGAGAGCCACGCATTCTAACAATAATGATACTAAATTTCTAGATGTTTTAAGCGCTTGTTCCATTGCTGATGTTGATGAGTATGGAACATTCACCAACGCAGATGTAGTAAGTTCGTATTTAAAAGTTACAGGAAAAGAAATACAGTCACAGTCTCTTAATTATAATCTAAAAACATTGTGCCGGGAAGAACGTGGCCCTGTTTTGCTTCATAATCAAAATACCAAAAGACGCTACGGCTTTATTAGTCCTTTACTTAAAGCCTACGCGAGGCTCCATCTCTATGATTCAGGCTTTGATGAACAGCAATATTTACAGCTCAAGTGAGTTGTGATTAGAATACTCAGTAAATTTAAATCTGAGATGTTTTGGCCATATCGTGAAAATCAGAAAGCTGATTTTTCGACGAATTAATCGAGGGACCTTCTCGGGGAAAATTAATTTATAGCCCGTCTCAAGCCTAGCCATCGTGTTGGCCTACTAAACGAACGTCTAGAAGTTAAAGGGGCATAATAACTAAATTTGGCTCTCATACCCCAAGTTTGTGTCTATAGATTTTGGTGCGAATAGAACACAATAGGAACGGACGATGCCGACGGTAAGCTTTCAACCCGACCTACATCTAGCATTTTTTACTGGATGGGCCGGAAGAGTATCGATAACAACTAGCCTTGTTCGTGCGTTTTGATTATTTGTTCAGTCAAAGCGGACTAAAAAGGAGGGCTTCAATTTGAGTCTAAAACTCGGGGCATGCACTACTTTTGTGGTATGGGTTGGCTTGATTCCTTTTATGAAGCCGTTCTAGGGCGAACGATTGCGCTCGTATGAGCTCGGTTCATTTTAAGGGCGATGTGAACTGTGTTGTTTGATTCTAACTATTTGTAAATATTCTATGAAATGACTTGCCGCGCTAGAGAACGAAAGCACGATTCCTTGGCTTTACCTCAGATAACTATACCCGTATGAAATGCTATAAACAAATTAAGGCCACAGTAGATGTACTTGAAGGTGATTCTCTAACAAAATGGTCACGCATCACTCTATTATTGTTTAGTTCGTACCTAGTCGCCCAAAAATTATTTGGATTCTCTGTTCACGAAATAATAATGAAACAAACAAATGGTCAAGTTGATCTCCATGGCATTGGCATTGTATACTATCCAGCATATGCACTTTATTTTTTTGTGGTATTAAGAGAGCTAATATTGATATCTTTTGAGCATAAGATTCGGCGTATAAAAGAAGTTGAATCTGAAGATGCCACACCGATCGCATGCCTATGTGCTACTAATCAAGAAATTGAACAATACATTAAAGAATTAGAGAAATCTGACGTTTTAAGGCAACAATTTCAAAACTTCCACAATTTCTCCGAAGGGATAGACCTTATTGCGAGCTCAATGGGAAACGCGATTAAAGCATTTTTGGACGAACAAAAATTAAAGTCTAGAAAAACATTCATATCAGTATATGAAACTGCAGCGTTGGAAACTTGCGATCAGGCAGATCATTCAATATTAACTTGGGTATGCCAATATCCACGAAAAGAAGATGATATTGGAACAAAAATTGTTGAAACCACGTCTACACACGCTGGGTTCGCTTGCTCTACAGTTTTTCACGAAGATAAAAAAGTTTGCATATTTGATGCGAGAGTTGACGATACCTACATTATTGATGGAGTTGAGAGAAGAAAAACAATCAGACACTATATTGGTATTCCGATCTCTATCCTTGGTAAATGTTACGGTGTTGTGAATATAGAATTCCATAAAAAAGAAGTATTTAGCGATGAGGATGAAATGGCTGATTTTTATAATCAACATTTAGCCCCATTTCGTGTACTTTTGGAATACCAATTACTTAAGAAAATATTCTTTAAAAGACTATATAGTAAATGGATTCATACTTCTCTCGATGCCACACAGGACGCTTAACTAGAAAGAATCATATGACTGCTAAAAAAGATTTAAATAAAATTATCGCAGAAAGAGAGAAACATCAGAAGGCGGTGCGGCACGCTACTGCTACTAGACTTCAGGCGATTGGCAGGCAAATATCAGAAGATAGATCACCAAGCAGCTTTCTTTACTCTCGGGATTTACAAGGTAAATCAAATAGCAATCTTGCCACATGTTGTAATTTTGCGGGTTAAAATGTAGCACGTGGATGTGTCCTGAGAAAAGTGGACATGTGATTCTCTTTAAAAGGGCTCAAAAAAGGGTCAGGGCTCAAAAAAGGGTCATGTCGTTATTTTGGGCTCAAAAAAGGGTCATGTCGGAATGGCACGGACTTAAGCAGCTTTATCGATAGTTTTTGCCTTAGGTTTTCCTTTGTCTCTACGTGATTTTGAGACCTTAAAATCGTGTCGGTGGCACATCAGTCTCTGGAAGGGTTTGGGTCTTTTTTTGAGTGCTCTAGGTTCACTACGATTTTCTCTTAATGGCACCTTTTCGTCGGCGATAATCAGGAGCATTTCATTGATGATTCGGTTGCGTGTTCGAGGAGTATCTTTTGTGGCATAGATGACGTAGGAAAACTGCCGGAGCGTATCGACGGTTGCCTTAAAACTCATGCGCGTGAGATCACATTGATAAAGGTTCGCGGCCTCCTGCATCAAGGCGCGGATCAGATTGTGAGCGATGATGAACATGCGCAGTTCCTTACGCACCATACGAGGAGTTTTGCAGCGCAGCATCTCCATGCCCATGGTGGTTTTAATGTGACGAAAAAACAGCTCAACCGACCAGCGTCTAAAGTAGAGTTCGGCTAAATCATCCACGGTGTAATCCGGCTCACAAAAAAGGGTCATGTCGTTATGTTTGCAATGAGCTGTAGGAATGTCGCCTCATTGTGATTTCCATTCTGTTTGAATAGGCCCACATAGCGACTGACCGCGTGGGGGACTCCCATGTTAAGCTGATCTGCAATCCATATGGCTCAAAAAAGGGTCATGTCGTTATGTTTGCAATGAGCTGTAGGAATGTCGCCTCATTGTGATTTCCATTCTGTTTGAATACGCCGACATAGCGACTGA